>JACDAG010000364.1 GCA_013695565.1 Bradyrhizobium sp. | reverse complement strand
CGGACTCGAGGGTCTGTTACGGCGGCGATCGGACGCTTCGCAGCTGACCGGCATCCTGAACGGCATCGATGAAAGTTGGGACCCGCGCGCCTGCGCCCAACTGGCACAGCAGTTCGGCGCCGGCGATTGGGAGGGCAAGCAGGCCAACGCCGACTACGTCCGCAAGCAATTCGGTCTTGCGGTATCGCGCGGCCCCATCTTCGGTCTGGTCGCCCGCCTCGTGCATCAGAAGGGCATCGACCTCGTGCTGTCAGCCGCCGACGCGATCATCGAGGCCGGCGGACAAATCGTCGTCACCGGCAGTGGCGAGCCGCATATCGAACAGGCGCTGGTCGACGCGCATCGCCGCCGGCCGGACGCGATCGGCGTCGTCATCGGTTTCAACGACGGACAGGCGCGGCGAATTTTCGCCGGCAGCGATTTCACGCTGATGCCGTCGCGCTTCGAGCCGTGCGGGCTGAGCCAGATGTACGCGCAAAGATTCGGATCGCTGCCGATCGGTCACCAGACCGGCGGGCTCGCCGAAACCATCGCGGACGGCGAGACCGGCTTTTTGTTCACGCAGCCGTCGGCGGAATCCTTCCTCGGCGGCATCAGGCGCGCTTTCGACGCCTTTACGGCAAAGGACCGACTCGACTCGATGCGGCGCAGTGCCATGGCGCGCTCGTTCAGCTGGGATCTCTCGGCGTCGCTCTACAGCGCGCTGTATCGGAAGACGGTGGGAATGCGCACGGCGTGAGCTGCAAGCTCAACCGTCGTCCCGGCGAACGCCGGGACCCATAACCACCGATATCAATCGTTGAAAACGCTGGAGCTCCAGCCTGACCTATCACCAACGCTGGTGGTTATGGGTCCCGGCTCAAGGCCGGGACGACGGCGGAAATAGTTGCGCCTCATACGCGAGGCGTCTCTTAGCTCACCGCCGTCCGTTTCGGTTCGACGATCTCGAACATGCGCGGGAATTCATCCATCAGCATCATCAATTCGCCGAGCCGCATCGGATTGCCGCTGACCTCGATCTTGCCGTTGCCGACCGCTTCGGAAAAAGTCGTCAGCTTGGCGATGACTTCGTCGAGCACGCCGCGCGCCAATGTGAAACTGGCATCGGCGTCGGAAGCGCTGCCGCCGGCGACATAGGTCAGCGCGGAATTCTCCAGGTTGAGCACGAAGGTCTCGTTGGTGTCGGTAAAACGCCAGTTCAGCACGATACGCTTGCCTTCGGCCTTGGGGCCGTTGAGGCGCACGCCGAGCACGTCCCATAATTGTTCGGTACGCAGCGCCGCCAGCGTTTCGCGCGGCATCGGTGAGCGTGGCGGCACTTTCGGCATGCCGTTACGCAGTTCCTGCGCGCCGAACAGATAGGCGTTGCGCCAGGTCGAGCTTTCCGAGGCGTAGCCCAACTGCTCGAACGTATCGGCCAGCATCGCGCGCGCGGCCTGATTGTCGGGATCCGCGAACACCAGATGGCTCACCGCCTGCGCCACAAAACGAAATTCACCCTTGGCGAAATCCTTGGCCGCGCGCGCCAGGATCGCGTCCGCACCGCCCATATACTCGACATATTTCTTGCCGGACTCGACCGGCGGCAGCGGATCGAGATTGACCGGATTGGCGTCATACCAGCCGAGATATTTTTGATAGATCGCCTTCACATTGTGCCTGATATGGCCGTAGTAACCGCGGCCGTGCCAGGCGCCGTCGAGGCTCGCCGGCAGCTTGATGGCTTCGGCGATTTCACTCGCGGTGAGACCGTGGTTCATCAGGCGGATGGTCTGGTCGTGCGCGAACTTATAGAGGTCGCGCTGCTGGCGGATCATGGTGTCGATCCGGTCATGGCCCCACACCGGCCAATGGTGTTGGCCGCACATCGCATCGGCCTTGCCGCCCCACATCTGCAAGGCTTCGCCGAGATATTTCGACCACGCCAAGGCGTCGCGCACATCGGCACCACGAAATGGCAGCAGATTGTGGAAATTATGCGTGCAGTTCTCCGCCAGATTGAGCAGCTTGTAGCGTGGAATGAAGAAATGCATCTCCGCCGGCGCTTCGGAATTCGGCGCCATCTGGAATTCGAATTCGAGGCCGTCGATCGTGCGCGTATCGCCGGTGGCGATGATCAGGTCGGTCGGGCGCAGCAGCGCCACCGATCCCGCCGCCATCGATTTGCCGAGGCCGCAATCGACCTGCCCGCGCACGCCCTTGGCGAGCAGCGGCCCAAACTGATATTGCGCCCGCCGCAGCATCGCGGGGCCGGCGATGATGTTTTCCGAGACGGCATGCTCCATGAAGAAATTCGGTGCGATGATCGGCACGCGGCCGCTGGCCAGTGTTTCGTCGTCGAGCACGCCGCGCGCACCGCCCCAATGATCGGTATGGGTGTGGGTGAAGATCACGGCCGCAACGGTGCGTTTTCCCCGATGCTGGAAATACAATTCCATCGCGGCCCGCGCGCCCTCGATCGAGGTCAGTGTGTCCACCACGATGACGCCTTTATCCCCCTCGATCAGCGTCATGTTGGCGATGTCGAGCCCGCGCACTTGATAGACACCAGGCACCACCTCGAACAGGCCGTGGTGCATGTTGAGACGCGATTGCCGCCACAGACTGGGATCGACCGTGGCAGGCGCTTCCTCGGCCGAGAGGAAGCCATAGGGCTCCAGGCTCCAGACCGTCCTACCCTGCGGCGAAGTGACCTTGGCGTTTTCGATGGTGCCGAGGAAGCCCCGCGCCGCGTCGTCGAAATCGCGCGTGTCGGAAAACGGCAACGCCTTCAGCGTCGCCGCGTGCTGCGCAATGACCGACGCCGAGGCTTGCTTGGGAGTTTCCTTTGGTGCTTCTGCACTTGTTGTTTGGGTCATACGCGTTCACTCCCTGATATCTTGAAACCTGGTAACCCGAGAGCGCTTCAGTTGAAGCGCAACCCTTCGAACTCGCCGCTGCGGCGCCATTCGTCGATGTACTTGAAGTAGGCCATCGCGCCGGAGGGATGACCGACATTCAGCCGCGCCGCCGGGCCGGGCTCGTGCCCCTCATTGTTGTAATAGCCTGGCGTGCAATCGGGCCCGCCGATCATGCGGCCAACGCCGGTCAGCAGCAGATCGACCCATTTGTCCTCGGCTTCCTTTGTCACTTCGATCTGCTTGAAGCCGTTGTCCTGCGCGTGCTTGACCATGACCGCGATGGTCTTCGCGGTCTCGGTCAGATTGTGCGGAACGTTGGAGATCAGATTGGCGCCCTGCGTCGGCTGCACGAAGAAGGCGTTCGGAAAGCCGTGGACGTGGATGCCGTGCTTCGAACGCATACCCTCGGCCCAATGCGCCGACAGCTTGACGCCGCCCCTGCCCGCCATGTCGAAGCCGGAGCGCCGCCTGTATTCGGTGCCGACCTCAAATCCCGACGCATAGATGATGCAGTCGAGCGCGTATTCCTTGCCCGCGACCACGATGCCATCTGGCGCGATCTTCTCGACGCCCTTGCCGTCGGTGTCGATCAGATGTGCGCCCGGCGTGTTGAACGCCTGCAGATAGGAATCGTGGAAGCATGGCCGCTTGCAGAGCTGGCCGTACCAGGCCTTGAGCTTGCCGGCCGTCTCGCGGTCGCCGACAATGGCGTCGACCCGGTTGCGGATTTCCTCCATCTTTTCGAAGTCGGAATCCTCGAACGCCGCCCGCATGTTCGGCACGGTGCGCTGCTCGCGCGGCAGTTGCAGGATCTTGGCT
>JACDAG010000360.1 GCA_013695565.1 Bradyrhizobium sp. | reverse complement strand
GCCTTGGGCGGTTCGGTCTGCTCGGGCACCTTGGCCAACGTCATGATCTGCGTCTGGGCATTGACGGGGCCGTTGGGGCGGGCGGGATCGAGCAATTGTTCCTCGCCCAGTCCCACCGTCAGCAGTCGCTTGGCGGATATCTTGAAGGTGTTGACCAGGATATCGCGGATCGCGTCGGCGCGTCGCTGGCTGAGGAACACGGCGTGGTCACGCCTGGCGCCGGACTCGACATGGCCGACGATCAGGAACGTGTAGTTCAGCAGTGCGGAGTTGACCAGCGTATCGGCCAGCTTGCCGAGCGTCTGATAGGAATCCGGCCGCACGATCGGGGTGTCGGTATCGAACTGGACGTCGATGTTGACGCTCGGCAGCTTGTTCAGCTCGGGAGCGATCGGCGGTCTCTTGTTCGGCGGCGGCTCGGTCTTGCCGCGCAATTTCGACCGCTCGACGACCTGCGCGCGGAGTGCTGGGATATCCAGCTCCAGCGGCGTTTCCAGCCCGCTGAGTTTTGTGGCGACCTCGTCCGTCGTCCTGTATCCGACGTCGGCGATGGACTTGGTGCACCGTGCGCTCACGGTGGGCAGCGCCAGCAGGCAATTCAGGGATTTAAAGACTTCCCGTCCCTTGCCGCCGCACTTCTTGACCACCTCGTACTCGCACTCCCGCCCCACGGTGGCGCGCGCCGCGATGCGCTTCGCGATCGCGTCGAACGCCCGGGGATAATCGGCCTTGCACGCCGCCGACATCACGTCCTGGTTGCGATAGAGACACTCTTTCAGGCGGGTGGAATCGATATTGACGCCGCGGCAATTGGCGGTGATGTCAGGCGCGCAGCTCTTGCCGAGCATGGCCGCCCCCTCGCCAAAGCTGATCGTCTGCGCCGCCGCAAGCGACGGCGCCGTGAGCGCTAGGATTAGCAGGATAAATCTTCCCCGGACCATATTTGTATCTCAACCGATGAATGCGTCATTGGTCAAGGGCTTGGGCGAACAGAAAGCCGTTCTGTCACATTGTCCGTTGTTCATTTCTCGCTCTATCCGTCGTCCCGGCGAACGCCGGGACCCATACCGCGGATCTCTCGGTGAGAACTCGGTAGGAGAGACCGTCCGCAAAACGTATTCCTGGGGTTATGGGTCCACCGATGCGCAATTGCGCATCTGAGATCGCGCTTCGCTTGTCCGGGACGACGACTGAATATGTGTTCGCGTTCTCGCGGCGCGATATGCCCGAGGTTTGCGTCCGTTTGCCCTCTCGAATTGAAGAGGGCGCAGGGAATGTCGGATGCGCCCCTCTGATTGGGACGGGATGACAAGATGTGCCAGCCCTTCTGGAAAAGCGAAATATTTTTCATTTTGGGGCTTGACATGACTTCCGTAAATCAGAACTGCTTGCTTGGGGCCATTTTGTCGCACCCGGTGTGCCCGGCTTTTGTTGCTGGGCGCAAGGCGACCAGTTAACCGATGCAACCATTCAGCGTGACACGGCTTGGCATAGGAAGCCAACCCGACCGCTGGAAGGAGCAAAATGCAATCGCACCGGAGATCACCTTCGAAGGTTCAGAAACATCGGACGCTGCTCGCGCCCAGATATCGAGTGAAATACAACGGCTGGACACCCATCATCATCGAATCACAGGCTGTCGCGTGAAAGTGATCGCCCCCAGTCACAAGCATCGCCACGGTACCGGCTTTCAGGTCCATATCTGGTTGACGGTTCCACCGCACGAAAACATCGTGGTGAACCAGTCAGGGTCAAGCGATGCACGACACGAACATGCTTACGTAGCGATAAGGGACGCGTTCGCAGCTGTTCGGCGTCAAGTCGATGCCCTGGCAAATCAAAGCCTGGCAAATCAAAGACAGTCGCCAAAACCGGGGTATCTAGACGGCTAAATCGTCGCGGGCCACCAGGCTGCTTTCGCTTGCGATTTGAATTGTGCGGTGGCCGAACATTTCGACCGCATACCGGACTCCACCGGCCTGATCCGTGAATATCGCTACGACCGTTCCCGCGGCGTGGTTGCTGAATGCTTGATGGACCTTGTCACCGATTACGAATTTGGAAGCCATGCCGAATCCTCCATCGCTCAGGCTTTGCTTCCAGTCAGGCTTATATGCGGCTTCTTTGCGATCCATAAGTTGTCCCCGGCGGTCGCATGCCGGAACCAATGTCGTCTGCGGGAGCTTGGCAGTCTGGAGGTTGCCATGCCCCGCTACTTTTTTGACGTACAGGACGGCCACAGGCTTTTTGACGCATCAGGCTTCGTTTGCGACGACGATACCGATGCAATCATCAGGGCAACGGTGCTCGCCATAGGCGTTTCACTCGACAAACCCGAAGATGATCCTGAGCGCCGCATCGCTGTAATCAATGATGTGGGACGCGAGATTGGCACCGTGCCCGTGTATTCCAGGCCTTCATACGAAAACCCGGCCGCATAGGGCCAGCCGTTGCCGTCAGTGCGCCCGCTTGGGAATCATGTGCCCGTCATGAACCTCATGGGGTGACAGTGTTCTCGCAGACCATATGGACAGCCAGCCACGCCCCGTCTTTGAAGAGCGAGCGCATCGAATGTGCCGGTGCTCATTACGGGCAGATCCGGGCGGAATCGAGCGTGAGCGCCTAATGATTACCCGGCCCAACTCGTAAAGCCCGGCCATGGTATAGCGTCTGGTTTCTACGGGCTGTCGATCTGTTGAGGGCATGATGCTTACCCTTGCATCACCCAATCCTGCCGCGCTGCAGCGCCGAGTCGCTGGTCAATATTGCTCACATTTCAAATAACTAGACGCGTCCCTTCGTTTGCGCCTGAGCTAAATTGACCATGCAGTTTCGCCGAAGCAGGCCATACTCAACCTATGGCCTGGAGGCGATAATGCTCACCCATGAAGAATTCGCAGCGCTGCTTGCGGTTGGCCATACCCCCGCAAACGACCGTCCGACAGTCATTGCTCCCGAACATAGCGCCCGATTGGTCGCGTTGGGCTATATGGCCGATATCGCTGGAAGGTTGCGCCTGACCACACCTGGCAGACACCTCATTGCTGCCGGAATTGCCACTTCAGCCTCGTAGCGGCGGTGCCGCGGCGTCATAATGTCCTGCAGTTCCATTAGGTCGCGCTCCGAACATAATGGCGGAGCAGATTGTCTTCATCATCGCCTGCTTTTGGCTGCCATCGGTGACAGAGAGTCCTGCATGCTCCCGCCACATCAGGGAGCGTCGGCTATGTCACATTATCGCGCGTATCTTATCGCCCGCAACGGCCAACACATCAGGGCTGTCGATCTCGAATGCGCCGACGATGACGCGGCGAAGAAGCGTGCTGAGCTTATGGCCGACGGTACCAATGTAGAGCTGTGGGAGCACGCCCGCAGAATTGCGAAGTTTGACAGCAAATCTGAATAACCCCGACGATGCTCCCGGCGAGCGTGCTTATGGCGTCCCTCCAGAGGTAGCCGTAATGGCCTCCAGAGTTCTACGCAAACTGTGCCGGCTTTGCCGGATGAGCCGTTCTCGGGTGGTGGTCGTGCAGGTACATCGCCAAATGGCTTCGCATGATTTCGTCGCCGCCCACAGCGGTTTCGAAAAGGTTCTCTTGCACGTCGCGAGGGAGGTCCGGCCACAATGCGAGCGCGGCCTTGCCCAACAAGCGTTCGAACTCGAGAGTTGAGTTATTCATCATTATTGGACCACTCTGTTTGAGGCGGGCAGGGGCAAATCGGCTTGCCGCCTGTATTCCGGCTCGCGGTGAACAAACTCGGATAAATCTCTCGGCCGCTTTCGTTGACAACCAATATCTCGAGGTCCTGGTCGTCCCGCAGGCTGTTGTCGCGGAAGTCCTGCGCGATCTCTTTGCAGTGGCTGATCGCTTCAGCGTTCGTGTTGAACTCGATGCCGATGCGGTCTCGCATTGGGACGCCGTCTTTCATATCGAAAAAGAATTTTTGCATGATCAGTGCTCGATTGCAGGGGTCTTAACCAATCCAGCGCGGCTACTTCGGAATCATGCGCCTGCCATCAATCCCGTGGGTGACTACGTTTTCGCGACGGGCTTCGATGGCGCGTCGATGCCATGCGATTGCCTCGTCGATCCAGTACTCATGACGTGTTGGATCCCCTTGCGCGTTCTCACGACAGGTCAACGCTTTGGCGATGCACTCCTCAAGCTGATACATCAGGCCGTCAATCCGCCGCGCTCCAACCACGCGGCAGTCACCGCGCTTTCGGTGATGTGCTGTTGGACCCTTTTGCAATGCGGGCACGTAAACGTTCGCAGGTCCTTGTCCGTATCGCCCGGCTCGATAGCGGTCAACTTCATGGGGGAGCCGCAAGCCGTGCATTGCGGGCCCTGGTTTTGTGTATCCAGCATGTGCTGCTCCCCTCAGTTCGGTGCTCTGAGCTCTCCGGCAAGCCATCCGACTGCCTTTGACTTGAAGGGGTCCGACGCAATGACACTTGTCTCCACGTGATCGCATCTGGGGCATTCGAACAGCCGGTGCTCGAAGCCGATCGGCCCCGGCGACACGCGTTCCAGCGTCATCCGCATTTGGCAGCGGGAACAGCGCGGGCGCTCAATGGCGGTCAGAAATTGTTGAGATGAGGTCATGATGCCCGCTCTGCATTGGGCGGGAGCGTTCTAGAACTCTCAGTCACCGGGTAGATGCCGGGGCCGGCCGGCGATGCCACCAGATTGACCTTTCTCACTTGCTCTCGTCTGGTCAATTTTGCTCATTTTCAGAGAATTAATGAGTTGGAGCGTCTTCCAGATAGCGAAAGGCCCCAGCGTCGGGGGAGATCGCCGGGGCCGTCACACACTTGAACGCCGTTGGGTAAGCGTCCAGTATTGCTAAGCTGTCCCGACGGCGATCGTTCCCGCCAATTATCCAAATCACTTGCCAATATCCGCATCGAGGGCGTCCTAACCCGGACCCGACATTTCTATTTCTGATAGTGGTCAAAATTGATCAGCGCCAAAACCCGGGTTGTGCCGACATTTGCAGAGGACGGGTGCGCCATTCGGCCGCGCTCGGTTCTCAAAGACCGGCCCCGGCAGGAATCCAGCCCCTCGCTGGGCCGTTTCTCATAGCGTCGTCCCGGCCAATCACTCCCATCGATATCGCGATAACCGAGATTCCGGCGCAACTGAAAGAGGCCTCCAACTGAGGCGCTTATCCAGGTTCCGAACGGACGCTGCTGCAGCTATCGCAGCGGAATATCCTCGCGGCCGGATAGCGTCCAATGCTACGAAGATCAGTCAAATACTTCATGGGCTCGCCGCATTGCTCACATACGAGCGAAGGCGGTTCGTCTGGAAGTGACAGTGCGTCGGTCACCGAAACGGGTTCAATTCATCGTCCGTCTCTATCGCGCTAAGCTGCCGAATGAGATCGTCGCGCTTCTTGGACGGTGGAAGCGTTTCAACGTCCGCGCGGACTTTGCGAGCGAGATCGACCAGGCGTTCATCCAGTGTCGTGTTGTCGTTGAACCGATGACGCTGCATGGCTTTACTCCGGAGCCTTGAGTTCGCTGTATTGCCAGCCCGCCGTCACCGACTTCATCGAATCGCACGCGACGGTGCGCGTCAGCATGTGGTCGCATTTGGTGCACGCAAACGTGCGTTTGTCGTAACCCTCCGAGGCTGGGCTGATTCCGGCCAGCATCATGCGGTTGCAACATTTTGGACAGCGGGGCCGTTCGATCGGAATCAACGACGGTTCTGGACGGGTGTGATATTGGGGCATGTGATGCGTCCTGCCTAAGGCGGATCCGGCGTCACACCGGTCCAGTTAAGTACTTTACGCGTGAAGCCACCGATGCTGGCGAAGCGATAGAGCCGTTCCGGCAATTCGACCGCCCCGGCGCTGGGCTTGGGGGCTGCTCCGCGCCGGGGGGCACTTTGAAAACGTCGCCGTGACGGCAGCGACGTTCGGCCGCAAGCCGATCACATCTGGCTTGGCGGCGCTGTTCTCTTTTGCTCACTTCCTGATTTTCAGGATCAATATCGGCAACAGCGAACGATCCGGTAATTCCGGAACTTGTGGGAGGGCCGACAGTTGGTCCGCTCAGAGGAGATTTCAATGCATAAAGATGGAAACCAGATCGTTGAGACGGCGGTGGAGGCAAGAGGCGGTCTGTTGGGAAGGCCGGTTCTGCTGGTGCTGGTCGTGAGCTGCGTCCTGGCGGTTGCCGCACTTATCGTTACGTATTCAGGGACGTGAAAACGATCCTTTCGGGGACGTTTTGATCGCTACGGTTCGCGCTTGATTTCGGGCTTGTCGTACAGAACCGCATTCAACAGTGAACTGTTGACCTCGATTTTTCCGTTGTAGCTGATGAATCCGAGCTTGCGGAACTTGTTCATGAAGAAGCTGACGCGCGAGCGGGTGGTGCCGATCATCTCGGCCAGCGTTTCCTGACTGATATTGGGCGTGATCGGTTGGGGGCTGCCTTCCTTGCCGAAGTTAGCCAGTAGAAGCAGCAGACGCGCCAACCGCTTTTCGCTCGAGTTAAAGAGCTGATCAATCAGATCTTCCTCAATACGGCTGTTGCGGGTCAACAAATAGGCCATGAACATCTCGGAAAACTTCGGCTGATCGTGAAGCGTCGCCAGCATCGCTACCTTCGAAATAGTGGTGATCAGACAATCTTCCATCGCGGTCGTTCGGATATGACAACAACCTTGACCCGGCCACTTTGAATGTAAAAGACGGTGTCTGCCGCGTCTCCCTGCGCAAAAACGACCTGATCCTTGTGAAATTCAAGGATGGTTTTGCCTTCGCCCAGGATGGCGAGAAACGCCTTGGGGTCAAAAGCAATCTGATGGGTATTGTTGGCCATGTCCGGTTTGGTCTCGCGGGGCGATCTACTCTAGCCTTGTTAGCCGTGGCGGTCCGAAAAAAAAGGCCGCTGGTGCGGCCTTACCTAATGCCCTCGACGGTATCGGTGGAGCCACTCCCTGTCATCTGCCGGACCTTCCGATATGCGGTGACGGATACCACCATGCCGCGCCGCAATACCGACTCGCTGGTCAAAATTGCTCACATTGCCAAATAATGGGGAGAGGGTCCGCTCAGACGCACCTTGCCTGGCAACGAGGTCTACTTGGAGGCATCTCCGGAAGTCGCGGCGCAAACGTCGTGACGTCCACCGATTGACCTTGTTTAGGGCTTCGCGCTTTCGATTTGCCCATCGAGCCAGTCCTGCTCTGCGGCCAGCGCGCGCCACGATACCTCCATGCGCCTGAAGCGTTGGCGTTCGGGATCCGTGCTGGCGGCCTCAGCAAGTTCCAAGCAGTTGTCTGCGTTTTGCCGATAGATATCAGACTGCTTGGGAGGAAGCAGATTCATGACATGGCTTCTGACTTATTGGGAGTGCTACCGAACTTTCAGCCGTCGTTGACAAAAGACGATGCTTATTAGCTAAGCACGATTTGTCAAAATGCAATCGTTCTTCGCCCAGCTCGATCACATCGTCGGCCAGCGCCAGCTAGGAATGTCAGCTTTCGGTCGAGGCCAACGCGCTCTGACCGGCAATCTCGTCAGCCCGCCAGCACCGGACTGCGTGTCCGTCGGGACGCGTTTCAAGCGATGGCACAGGCTCGCGATGACACGCGGCTTCGGCGTAACGACAGCGCGGGCTGAACGCACAGCCATCCGGCGGATTGAGTGGATTGGGAAGCTCGCCCTTTGTGGTCGCGAGCGGCGCGCGGCGCAGCGGATCGGGAATGGCTGCGATCAGGGTTTGCGTATAGGGGTGCGCCGGCCGTTCGAAGATGTCGCGCCAGCCGCCGGTCTCGACAATGCGGCCGAGATACATCACGGCGACCCGGTCGCTCATGTGCTCGACCACGCCGAGGTCGTGGCTGATCATGATGTAGGAGAGGCCGAGCGTTTCCTTCAATTCCAGCAGCAGATTGATGATCTGGGCCCGGATCGAGACATCCAGCGCCGATACCGGCTCGTCGCAGATGACAATCCTGGGATTGAGGATCAGCGCGCGGGCGATGCCGATGCGCTGGCGCTGGCCGCCGGAGAATTCATGCGGGTAGCGGCCGGCCTGTTCGGGGCGGAGGCCGACATGCCCAAGCATCGCTGCCACGCGGTCGTCGATCTCGCTTTTGGCGGTCACGCCATGCAGGCGCAACGGGGCTTCAAGCGTACGCCGAACGGTCTGGCGTGGGTTGAGCGAGGCGTAGGGATCCTGAAACACGATTTGCACGATGCGGGCCAGGGCTTTTCGATCGCCCGATGGCCGGCCCGTCACGACCTGTCCGTCGAGCACGATGCGGCCTCGCGTCGGCGCCTGCAAGCCAAGGATCGAAAGTGCGACCGTCGACTTGCCGCAACCGGACTCGCCGACGAGACCGAGGCATTCACCGCGCCTCAGTTCGAGATCGATGCCGTCGACCGCCCGCAACAGGCGGCGGCCGCCGCCCAGCAAGCCACCACCAACCGGAAAATGGACCGCGAGATCCTCCACGCTGAGGATGACATCGTCATCAGGCCTCGCCGCAGGTTCATACATGGTGATGGCACCTGACCAGGCCGCCGGCACCGAGCCATGTCGTCGCAGGCTCGGTGGTCCGACATATCTCCGTTGCCCGCGTGCAACGCGGATTGAACCGGCAGCCGTCCGGGAAATCCGTGATCGCCGGCACCACGCCCGCGATCTCCGTGAGCCGGGTACGGCCAAGGGCTGCGCGACTGCCGAGCCGCGGCAGCGAGTCGACCAGGCCTTGCGTATAGGGATGCGCGCAGGCGCGGAAGATATCGTCCGAGCCGCGCTCCTCGACAATGCGCCCGGCATACATGACGGCGACGCGGCGACAGACATTGGCAACCAGGCCGAGATCGTGGCTGATCATCAAAATGGCCGTGCCTCGCTCGGCGCATAAATTCCGCATCAGCTCGATGATCTCCGCCTGCACCGTCACGTCGAGTGCTGTGGTCGGCTCGTCGGCGATCAGCAGATCCGGCCCGCGGGCGAGCGCGATGGCGATCATCACGCGTTGACGCATGCCGCCCGAGAGCTGGTGCGGGTAATCCTTCACCCGTCGCTCGGGGGCGGGAATGCGGACGCTCGCCAGCGCCTCGACCGCCAGCCGGCTGGCTTCACGCCAGTCCTTGCCCTGGTGCAGCACGAACATCTCAGCGATCTGGCGGCCAACAGGCGAGACCGGATTAAGCGCCGTCATCGGCTCCTGGAAGATCATGGCAATGCGATTGCCGCGCAGCGCGCGCTGCTCCGCCGCCGGAAGGCTTTGGATTTCCCGGCCCTCAAATCGGATGGCGCCGGCGCCGATCGACAGCGGCGGGCGCAACAGGCCGATCAGGGCGAGCGCTGTAATACTCTTGCCGCAGCCGGATTCGCCAACCAGGCCGAAGGTCTCACCACGATCGATGCGGAATGAAACGCCCTCGACCGCCGTGAAATGGCTGGAGCGGTAGTTGAGATCGATGCGCAGATTCTCGACTTCGATCAGGGGGGGGCCCGTCATGTGCGCCGGCTCCGGGACTGTGGATCGAGAATGTCACGCAAGCCATCGCCGAGCAGATTGAGGCCGAGCACCGTCAGGAAGATGGCGAGGCCGGGGAAAATCGAGAGCCACGGCGCCGTCGTGATCTGGTCGCGGGCCTCCGACAGCATGCTGCCCCAGCTCGGATAGGGTGGGCGGACGCCGAGGCCGAGGAACGAAAGTGCTGCTTCGGCCAATATCGCGCCGCCCATGCCCAGCGTGCCGATGACGATGATGGGTCCAACCATGTTCGGCAGCAGCTGTGTGATCATGATGCGCAAATCGCCATAGCCGAGCACGCGTGCCGCCTGCACATAGCCCTGGCTCTTGAGCGACAGCGTCGAGGCCCGTGCGATCCGGCAGGTGAAGGACCAGTTGGTCAAGCCGAGCGCGATCAGCAGGCTGGTCAGGCCGGGTCCAAGCACCGCCATGATGGCCAGCGCGAAGATCAGCGAGGGGATCGCGAGCATGAGATTGGTCAGCCCGTTGACGACATCGTCCCACCAGCCGCCCCAATAGCCGGCGGTCAGGCCCAGCGTCACGCCGATCACGCTGTTGACGAGCTGCGAGACGATGCCGACCGTCAGCGAGATGCGCGCGCCGTGCAGGACGCGGGAATAGATGTCGCGGCCCTGCGCGTCGGTGCCGAACCACCATATCCAGCTCGGCGGCTCTTCCGCGTTCAGCAGGTTGGCATCCATCACAGGATCGGTATGCGCCAGCCAGGGCGCGAACACGCCGACGAAGATCGCCAGCGCGAACAACGCCCCGCCGATGATGAGATTGGCACCGAGCTTCATCGCGGCCGCCCCGCGGCAGGCGGCAGCGTCAATCGTGCGAAGGCGTGATCGGGCCGGCTCGCGCTCATGCGTATCTGATCCTGGGATCGATCACGCCATAGAGCAGGTCGATCAGCGTATTGATGGTCAGAAAGAACAGCACCACCACGAGGATGGAGCCCTGGACGGCGGGAATGTCGCGCTGCAGGACACTGTCGACGAGCAGCGAGCCGATGCCCGGCCAGGAGAACAATTTCTCGACCACGACCGCCTGTCCCATCAACGCGCCGAATTGCAGGCCGATCGTCGTGAGAATGAGCACCAGCGCGTTGCGCATCACATGCCACTTCACGACCCGGGTCTCGCTCATGCCTTTCGAGCGCGCCGTGCGAACAAAATCCGCGGTCATGATCTCGAGCACCGCGGCGCGCGTCGTCCGTGCCAGCAGCGCCATCGGCGAGACGCCGAGGGTCACGGCCGGCAGGATCAGATATTTGAGGCTCCCGTCGCCATAGCCAAAGCTCGGCAGCCAGCCGAGTTTCAGCGCAAACAGGTACATCAGCAGCAGTCCGAGCCAGAATTTGGCCATCGAAAGGCCCGACACCGCCACGACCATCGAGATTGTGTCGACGAAGCTGCCCGGGCGCAGTGCCGCGACGAAACCGAGCGGTACGCCGATCACGATCGCGAAAATCATGGATGCGAATATCAATTGCAGCGTCGGCCACATCCGCTTGGCGATCATGGTGGTGACCGGCTCGCGGGTCCGGAACGAGGTCCCGAAATCACCGGTCGCGAGCTTGGCAATGTAGGAGCCGAAGCGGATGTAGACGGGATCGTCGAGGCCGAGCTGCTTTTTCATGCGCTCCATGACCTGCGCGTCCGCCGGACCACGGCCGTCATCGTTCATGCTCGATACGATGCTGCCCGGAACGACGCTGAACAGCACGAAGATCACCAGCACGACAGCCAGCACGGTCGGAACGGTTTGCAGGATTCGACGAATCGCGAACGAAAGCATTGGGACTGTTCCTCGCTCCCTCCATTAGAGCGTTTTCCAGCGAAGTGGATACCGGTTCGCGTCAAGAAAACGCGTCAAATCAAGAATCTAGAGCCCCGTTCCGATCCGTCGGAACGGAAAAGGCTCTAGCTGAAGGGAGGGCGAGCGCGCGTGTCACTTGGCGGGCGAGGTCTCGTCGACCCAGAGGTCTTCGACGTTCTGGTGGGTCAGTTCCGTCGCGTTCAACTGAATCCCCTTGAGCCACGGCTGTACCGCCATCACCGCCTTGTTGTAGTTGAAGAACCAGACCGGCGCTTCCTCATAGAGCAGGGCATTGGCCTTTTGCAGCAGCTGGACACGCTTGGCGGCGTCGTCGGTCTGCCCGGCCTCATCGACCATCTTGTCGAACTCCGCATTCTTGAAATTCCAATAGTTGCAGGCCGATTGCGGCGTCGACGAGTGGAAGCATTTGAGGGCGGCCTGCGGATCCGGGCCGGTCGCCTGGGAATAGACATAGGCCTGGAAGTCGCCCTTGCGGATGGTCTCCGCCAGCACCGCGGTCTCGACCTGCTTGACCTTCACCTTGATGCCGACCCGGTCCAGCATCGGGATAATGGCCTCGACGATCGGCAGGCCCCAGCTTTCATTCTGGCTCGTCGTCCATTCGAATTCAAAGCCGGTGGGATAGCCGGCGTCCGCGAGCAACGCCTTCGCCTTGGCGGGATCGAAGGCGTAGGGCTTCATGCTCTTGTCGTAGACGGGGGAGGTCAGCGGCAGCCAGCTGGTGGCGCGATAGGCCTTGCCCTTGACCAGTTTGCTGATGATCAGATCGGTATCGATCGCATGGTTGATGGCCTGGCGAACCCGCTTGTCGGCGAACGGTTTGTATCCGGGGTTCATACCCATGTAACGCGTGAAGACCTCGGGCACTTCGGCGATGGTGCCTTTGAGGCCGGGGTCGGCCTGATAGGCGACATACTGCGCGGGCCCGAGCACCGAGGTGTCGATTTCCTTGTTGCGGAAGGCGACATCGCGCGCCGCGGCTTCGCTCATGAGCGACACGATGAGCTTGTCGGCGTACGGCTTGCCGGATTTGTAGAACCTGTCCCAGCGTTCCAGCACGACGCGCGATCCCGGCACGTGCTCGACAAACTTGAACGGTCCAAGACCGATCGGCTTCTGAATGAAGCTCTCCTTGGCGCCCTCGTCGGCGGGATAGATCGAGGTGATCGCGTTGAAGAAGTAGAAACCCGGATCGACCTTCTCGGTCAGCTTCATTTCGAGCGTGAAGTCGTCGATCTTCTTCAAACCGGAGATTTCCTTGGCCTGGCCCTTCTCGACCGCGGCCGCGCCCTCGATCACGCGGACAAAACGCGCGCCGGGATAGGCCTTGGTGCCGTCCATGATGCGATTGTAGGACCAGATGATGTCGTCGGCCGTCATCCTGCGGCCGTGGTGGAAATAGGCGTCGTCGCGCAGCTTGAAGGTATGAACAAGACCTCCGCCCGAGACGATGTCCTCCTTGGCAAGCTCCAGAACCGGCTTGCCGTCGGCGGAGTTCCAAGTATAGAGCGACCGGTGCAGGCCTTTGGCGAATATCTCGTCCTGGGCGCGCTGGGTCGTATGGATGTCCATACTGGAGAAACTCGAGCCATAAGGCGCCGTCATGCGAATGGTGCCGCCCTTGCGCGGCGTCTGGGCCTCCGCCGTGACGGAGAGCGCCAGTGCCAAACCAGCCACGATCGCAATCTTCTTGAACATTATGATCTCTCCAACCGTGCAGGGAGCATTCCGATCAGCGAGTTGATCACCCGCAGCATGTCCAGCGCAAGGTCCTCGTTTCGGGTTGATGGCGGTCGGGGCGGGCCCTTGACGTCACAAGATTGTAGTGCCATATTTGTAGCTACAGGCAGGGTGACGGTGCGCTGGACGTGGGACACGAACAAAGCGACGTTAAACCGGGCGAAGCACGGTCTATCGTTCGAAACCGCGATACTGGTGTTTGAGGATCCGCTCCATGCGTCGAAGCCCGACCCGCATCCGGACGGTGACCGTTGGCACACCATCGGGCTCGTTGGGCCGGTTTTGCTGCTGGTGATTCACACCTTACCCGAAGCCAATTTCGAAGACGACGAGCCGGTCGGGCGGATTATCAGCGCGCGTAAGGCCACCGCCCGCGAAAGGAAAGCCTATGAAGAAGGAAAATTCTAAGCGGTTGACGCGCGAGCAACAGGCCGAACTGAAGTCGCTGGCTGCGCTGCCCGACAGCGCGATCGACACGTCAGACGCGCCGGAACTGCTCGACTGGTCCGGCGCCAGGCGTGGCGCGTTCTATCGACCCGTCAAGCAACAACTTACGCTTCGCCTCGACGCCGATGTCGTGGCCTGGTTCAGGAGCCAAACGAAATCCAGTGAGGGCTATCAAACGCGCATCAATCGGGCGCTACGCGAGTACGTGCAAGGACAGACAAGCCGGAGTCGGCGATCTCGGGTTTGAGATCACGCCGCGAGGGTTCGGCGATGTTTGCGACGTCCGCCTCGGAATACCTAGTGCACCTTGATGTTCACCGGTCGGCGATCCCGCCTCATATTCAGCTGTTGAGACGCCCTCCTGTGCCGTCAGGGTGGCCACCCGTCGCGCGGCGGATCATGCCGTCGGCATCGGTCACATCGCCGTCCGACACCCAGGCGACATACTGATCGGGGCGAACCAGGATCAACGTCGTCTGGTAGAACTCCCTGCTTTCCGCATTGTCGTCGTGGATCAGCTTGAGCGGCACGTTGCGGGCCTCGGCGGCGCGTTTAATTTCTGTGACGGCGGGATGTGACGCGCCGAAATCGAGCAGCGTGAATCCGGCTCCCAGTTCCTCGAAGACATTGCGGCCCGACGCGAGCTGACACGGCGCCAGATGATGTCCGGCCCGCGCGGCGAATTGGTGCGACCCGATCGCGCTGCAGACGGCGCCGGGCTGCCCCGCGACGACGGACGAGCCTTCGTAATTCGGCTCGAACGAATTGACCTCGGAACGCGCACCGGACGAGCGCGCCAGCCATTCGGCTTCAAAAGCAGGCTTGTCGACGGCGGGGTCGAATTTGGCGAGGAATTCCTTGTCGCCCTGGATCGCCTTCTCGATGAAGTCACGCGCGGTCGACGCGAACACCGGCCGCCTTTCATCGTCGTAGCTATCCAGCAGATGCGGCCCGGCCCAGCCCTGCAGCGCCGCAGCGAGCTTCCAACCGAGATTGGCGGCATCCTCAAGGCCGGTGTTGATGCCGTAGCCGCCATAGGGAGGATGGCCGTGCGCGGCGTCGCCGGCGATGAAGACGCGCCCCATGCGATATCGATCGGCGATTGCCACGCGCAGATCCCAGAAACCGATGTGCTCGAATTCGACGTCGAACTCCTCACCGACCGCGGAATACAGATAGCTGCGGAAATCGAAATTGTCCCTGTTGGTGCCGAGCGGCACCGGCGCATGGAAGAACCAGGTGGTGCCGAGATCGACGCGCCCGAAGAACTGCCAATAGCCCTCCAGGTCGGGATGCAACACATTGTAGAATGACTTGTTGGGAAAGCGTTCGAGCAGCCCGTGCAGGCCGGTCGAGCGGAACACCAGCAGCACCATCAGCCGGTCGTGGTCGGTCAGGGTCTGGGTGATGCCTGCGGCGTCGCGCACCAAAGAGCGACTGCCGTCACAGCCGACCACATAATCCGCCCGCAGCGCGCGCTGGCGACCGCTGTTGCGGTCGGCAATCGTCACCTGCACGCCATCGGCATCCTGCTCGATGCCGGAAGCGCTCCAGCCATAGACGGTCTCGACGTCTTGCAATTGGCTCAAGCGATGCCGCAGCACCGCCTCGGTGGCATATTGCGGCAGCCGTTCGTTGTCGGTGAAGTAATAGGGTCGCACCAATTCGCGCTGCAGCCAGTCATATCGGTAGCCGCTTAAAAGCGTGCCGTACGACGTCATGCCGCCGATGCCGTAGTCGCGCGGAATCGTCCGCGCCGCACGCAGCTCCTGCTCCGCGCCCCAGAAGTAAAAGTGCTCCAGCGTACGCTGGGTCAGGTTCTGCCCCTTCGGGATCGGCTGCGGGCTGGTGTAGCGCTCGACCAGAACGCACCGGATGCCGCGCTGGCCGAGTTCGATCGCCAGACCAAGACCAACCGGCCCGCCTCCGACGATGACGATCTGGGCTCGGGATTCGGTGGGGGTGTTCATCCGGCTTCTTGCTCTCGGCTTCTTGCTCTTGGCTTGCTGGCCCGCGCGACCAGCGCATGATACATCATCATCTCACATTAAGAGATTTTGTTGCGATTGCGCCACTGGCACGTAGCCACAAGATTGAGAGACTTCATGTCCGCAAGTTGCACGCATTCCCGCCGCACGATGCTGGGGATCCTGGCCGCCGGGTTTGTCCCGGCGATGCAAGGGTGGGCTCAGGGGCAGTCGCAGCAAACAATCCGGCTCAACGTTCCGTTCTCCGCCGGCACAGGGCCTGATTTGCTGGCGCGCATCCTGAGTGAGGAATTGCGGCAGCGCTGGAACCAGCCTGTTATCGTCGAGAACAAGCCTGGCGCGAGCGGCAACATTGGTACGCAGGCCGTGGCGCGTGCAAACCCGGATGGACTGACCCTGCTGGTGACCGTCAATACGTTTGTGATGAATGCGAGCCTTTTCAGCTCGATCCCCTATGATCCCGAGAAGAGTTTCGAGGCGATCGCGGAAATCGCCACGGGCGTTCTTGCGCTGGTTGTCCATCCGTCGCTCAACGTCAGCACGTTCCCGGAGCTGATTGCGCTGGCTCGCAGCAAGCCGGGCGAAATCAACTATGCTTCTCCCGGCCGCGGCACGCCGCAACATCTCGCCATGGAGCTGTTGAAGCTGACGGCGCAGATCAACCTGACGCACATTCCT
>JACDAG010000344.1 GCA_013695565.1 Bradyrhizobium sp. | reverse complement strand
CCTGGTCGATATCGAGATGATCCGTCGCGTCGCCGACAATATAGGCGAGGCGCAGGACCACGTGCCCATCGGCGCGTGCGACAATACGCTGCTCGGACCGGTGTTTCAGCGGCCGATCGAGCACGGCGCCGATCTGTCGCTGTATTCCCTGACCAAATATATTGGCGGCCATTCCGACCTGATCGCGGGCGCTGCGCTCGGCTCAAAGGCCCTGATGAAGGACGTCAAGGCGTTGCGCGGCGCCATCGGCACCCAGCTCGATCCGCATTCCTGCTGGATGCTTTCCCGGTCGCTCGAAACCCTCAGCATCCGCATGGAGAAGGCGGATGCGAACGCGCGGCTGGTGGCAGATTTTCTGCGCGACCATGCCAAGGTGGCCAAGGTCCATTACCTTGCTCACCATGAAGCCGACTCGCCTGCGGGGCGTCTGTTCGCGCACCAATGCACCGGCGCAGGCTCGACGTTTTCGTTCGACATTGTCGGCGGCCAGGCTGCCGCCTTCAAATTCCTCAACGCGCTGCAAATCTTCAAGCTCGCGGTGAGTTTGGGCGGCACCGAATCGTTGGCCAGCCTGCCGGCAAGCATGACCCACTCCGGCGTTGCCGCCGACATCCGCCAGAAAATCGGCGTGCTCGATTCCACGATCCGGCTGTCGATCGGCATCGAACATCCCTCCGATCTGATCGCCGACATCGCGCAGGCGTTGAACGCGGCGTAGAGGAACGGCTTGCGTGATGTCAGCCCGGCGCCAGCAGCGGCCGATCAGAAACGGCCGCCTGGGAGAGATCAAAGGTCAAAACGGTTTTGAAGCTTTGGTCTTCGGGTCGCTATAAGGGGTTCGAGGCGGGCGATGCGCCTCGGATCGTGTCAGTGACTGGCAGCATCTGCAGGAAGAACAAACACCTATGACGAATTCCGGAGATGAACGGCCTCCCGCAATCGGGGCCTATTGGATCAAGGAGGAAGATTATCCAGCGTTGCTGCGACTGCTCGACGATGGCGACAAGATGCCACCGAGCTGGAAGGAATGGCTGAAGATGGCCGAGGAAATGGAGCATGGACTTAAGGCCTATGGACACGTCGTGCTGCGTGTTTACATCGACCCCGCTACATTCCCGGACTGGTGCGCCGCCCACGGCACAAGCCCAGGCAGCGCCGGCCGCAGAAAGTTCGTCGCGGCGGCGGTGACGGAGAGATATGGCCGACAGGCCTGACCAGCACCGTCTTGGCGGGACGCCGGCCCATCGTCGGCCCGGCCTCGAACAGGCCGGGCCTGCCTTGGGGCTTGCGCTCGCTCGGGCCGTCGTCGAGCTTCAACAACTGCCCCTTTAACTGCGCAACGTCGCCGGGAGAGACATGACGACCACGGCCACACCCGATACATCACCTCGTCAATAACGTCACCGCCGGCTCCGTTGTCGCAGCAAAGGGACATTCCATAGTCGTCATTGCGCCATTGGCGACATTGAGCTTACGATGGAGACGCCCACTGCCATCAACGGCGAATTGTAACTCTATCGATGGTCGCGTCGAAAGACGCTGAACTGGAAAACCTGTTGCGAGCCCCAAGGGGTCGCATGTTCATGTCGCGCCGTGTGTCCCAACTTAAACTCGGGTCCGAGCGCCTGCCCCAGGCTTGCAGCGTCATAACGCACGACCGGCAAGCCGCTGCACTTCTCGGGTCCCTCCAATGCGAAAGTGGCGATGATGGCATGTCCTCCGACCTTCAAGGCGCGCCTAAGACGTGCGACGTAAGCAGCACGGTCCTTCTCGTCTGTGAGGAAGTGGAACGCCGCACGGTCATGCCAAACATCGTATTCCTGAGATGGCTCCCACGTCGTGGCATCCGCGACAAGCCAACACACATACGCGGCATCTTGGCCTAAGCGTGCTTGGGCCGTCTTCAATGCAGCCTCCGACAGGTCAAGCACCGTCATTGCCCGAAAGCCCATCGCGACTAGACTATCAACAAGGCGTGAAGCACCCCCTCCGATGTCGACAATAGCCGTGTCAGGGCTCCCTCCTACTTCGGCGATCAATTCAAGCGACTGCGCGGGGTTTTCCTGAAACCAACTGACTTCATTCTCGTCCTTCTTGGTGTAAACGTTTTCCCAATAAGCCTGACGGCTCTCCATGACATCCTCCCGACCGATCCAAGGTTATCGCATAATATGGTCACTCCCCCCTATTCTCGACAACAAGCGCGCGTCCATGCCGTCCGTATTCGTCCCCGCTGCCCTTCTACGGGAAGCAAGGCGGCAGAAGGGTCTTGATACCGTGGATGTGCCGTCGGTCTGTATTATGGATCCGGATGGCGACTTAGTGCGTCAGTTACGGCAGACAGGAAAAGCAAAACCCTTTGCGGGTTGGCCCTGCTACCACACAGATCTGGACACGTTCGATCTGGGCGGGCATCAGGTCGGAATTGTAGGCCGGGTTGTTGGTGCGTCTTTCGCCGTCCTCGTTGCAGAAGAGCTTTTCGCCAGTGGCTGCAAGCTGCTGGTGAGCCTCACATCAGCCGGTCAGATTACGCCCGCCGGGTCGCCTCCCTACTTTGTAGTGATCGACCGCGCACTTCGCGATGAGGGCACCAGCTATCACTATGCCCCGCCTTCCGAGTTCGCCGACGCGGACGCGGAGCTAGTGAAAGCCGCCGCCGGCGCGTTGGCAAAGTGCGAATTGCGTAGTGCAGTCGGGGCAAGCTGGACCACAGACGCGCCCTTTCGAGAGACTGCCGAGGCCATCGAAGCCGCACGCGCCAAAGGCATCCTCGCGGTCGAGATGGAGGCGGCAGCTCTGTATACGTTCGCCCGTATCGTTGGCGTCCGTGTGCTGTGCCTCGCTCATGTAACCAACACCATGGGGCAGTCAGGAGACGACTTCGAGAAAGGCGACGCAGACGGCACGCGCGATGCCTTGGCCGCACTCGGATCGGTGATTGCCGGTTTGCAACCGGTCGATTAACGGTAAGGTCCCAAGTCCGCTTCGGGTCAAAGCCGACAATGGCCGAGGCTTCTTCCAGATCCGTTATGTGCCCATGAGGCGCCGTTGCCGGCAAACGGATACACGCGCGCGATCTTCAAGAGATTCCAGATCTACCCGGTCCGCGTCCAGCAAGGGGCCAAAGCCACCGCCGGTCTCATGGTGCACATCCGCTAAATGATGCCGCTTTGGCGAAGCCCTGCGATCGCGGCCTTGTCATAGCCGAGTTCGGCGAGGACAAGATCGGTATGCTCGCCAAGCATCGGCGGACGCGTCACGATTTCTCCTGGCGTTTCCGACAGCCGGACGGCAGCCCGTACGGTCGGTGCGGGTACCGGCAAGCCCGGATAATCGACATCCTGCATGAAGCCGGCGGCGCGAATATGCGGATGATCCAGCGCCTGTTGCGGGCTGAGCACCGGTCCGGCTGGAATCATTGCTCCGCCCAGCGTATCGACGGCCTCCTGCGTGGTGCGCTCGGCGCACCAGCGCGCCATCCGCTCGCTGATGACAGGGCCGTTGTCGCCGCGCTTGATGTCGTCCGCAAAGCGCGGATCGCTGAGCCACTGGTCCTCCTCACCCATCAACCTGGCCCAGCGAATGAACAGCGGATGACCCGTGACCTGGCACAGCACCCAGCCGTCTTTGGTGCGGTAAATGTCAGCTGGTGCTGCGGTCTGGCCGAGATTGCCGGTCGGAACGCGATTGGCCTTGATCACGGCCTGCTCGATCAACGTTGCGTTGGTGAAAGACAACGCCGTTGCCAGCAACGCGCCCTCGACGATCTGGCCGCGGCCGGATTTGCCGCGCTCGATCAGGGCGGCGAGCGTGCCGAACGCGCAATGCAGCGCGGTTCCGAAATCAACCCAGTTCACCGCGGCCCGGTAAGGCGGATCGCCGGCGCCGGTCATGTACACCGAACCCGACATGACCTGTCCGACACCGTCGAAGCCGACGCGGTCGGACCAGGGCCCCGGTCCACCGAATGCCGTAGCCGTCGTCAGGATGATGTCTGATTTGATCGCCTTCAATGATTCATAATCGAGTTTCATCGCGCGCAGGGTCTGCGGCGGCAGATTGGCGACGACCACGTCCGCCGTTTTAACCAGCCGACGCATTACTTCCTGCCCCTCCAGCTTCATCGGATTGAGTGTGATGCACTTCTTGTTTCGGTTGACCTGCAGGAACAGCGCGCCTTCGCCACCTTCGCCGACCGGCGCCACAAAGCGATCTTCGCTGCCGTCGCGTTTTTCCACGCGAATGACCTCGGCGCCAAATTCGGCCAGCAATGTCGCGCAATACGGGCCCGCGATGTAGCGCCCGAAATCCAGGACGCGCACGCCCTCCAGAACTCCCCCCATCGAACTTTCCCCTTATGTTTCCGTCACATTACAGGGAATGATTTCTGCGGCAAGTTGGCAACCGATACCATGCCTCTGCCACCAGAAGTGATCGCCCGATGGTTCGATGAGCTAGCGTTCTGCGACGCGACTTCCGGGTTCAAATTGGTCGCGCGCTCGGCCTCACTTGCGTAATGGCGACGCCAGAGATCGCGAGCAGTCCACCAACAATCAACTTTGGGGTCATATGGTCGCCAAGGAACAACACTAACGCGAAGGCAGCCCCGCTGGCCGTGGTGGTCGCAAATCGACAGGGAAGGGCATATATCGCGGGCATGAAAAGCATCGGATTTCTATCGTTCGGGCACTGGACGCCCGCTTCGCAATCGCAGACCCGCTCAGCGGCGGATACGCTGCTGCAATCCATCGATCTCGCCGTCGCGGCCGAGGAATTGGGCGCCGACGGCGCCTATTTTCGTGTCCATCATTTCGCCCGCCAACTCGCTTCACCATTCCCGTTGCTGGCCGCCGTCGGGGCCAAAACCAGCCGCATCGAGATCGGCACGGCGGTTATCGACATGCGCTATGAGAACCCGCTCTACATGGCCGAGGACGCCGGTGCAGCCGATCTCATCTCGGGCGGGCGCCTGCAACTTGGAATTAGCCGGGGCTCGCCCGAGCAGGTCATCGATGGCTGGCGCTATTTCGGCTATCAGCCGGCCGAAAGCGAGACCGATGCCGACATGGGCCGGCGCCATGCACGGGTCTTTCTCGACGTGTTGCGCGGCGTTGGTTTCGCGGAGCCCAATCCGCGCCCGATGTTTGCAAACCCGCCGGGATTGCTGCGTCCTGAACCGCATTCGGAAGGGCTGCGTGATCGGATCTGGTGGGGCGCCGGCTCGAACGCCACGGCCGTCTGGGCCGCGAAGATGGGCATGAACCTGCAGAGTTCGACGCTGAAGAACGATGAAACCGGCGAGCCTTTCCACATCCAGCAGGCGGCCCAGATCAGAGCCTACCGCTCGGCCTGGAAGGAAGCGGGCCATGCGCGCACGTCACGGGTGTCGGTCAGCCGCAACATTATCGCGCTGATGGGCGATCGCGATCGCGCCTATTTCGGCCTCGGTGGCGAGGACAATGACCAGATTGGCTTGATCGACCCGACGACCCGGGCGATCTTTGGCCGAGGTTATGTGGCCGAGCCGGACGTTTTGATTGAACAGCTCAGGAAGGACGAGGGCATCAGCGAGGCCGACACGTTGCTGGTGACCGTCCCCAACCAGCTCGGCGTTGCCTATAATGCCCATGTCATTGAATCGATCCTGAAACACGTGGCTCCGGCGCTTGGGTGGCGCTAGGGCCGCGTTGGAACTGGCGTCTCGCGCCGGGCGTTGTGCTAGAATTCCAGTGACGGGGCCCGGCGTTTCCCAACCTGAACGGAGTCCGAGCTTGAGCGTTGCCTTCACCAAGGAAGACAGTGCCGAAACGGCGGCGGAGACCCTGCTCCCCGACCGCCCGGTTTCGCCGCATCCGAACCTGGTGACGGAAGCAGGGTTGAAGGCGCTGGAATCCGGGCTGCAGCAGGCGCGCGAGGCGTATGAGACGGCGCAGAAGATCGAAGACGTCAACGAGCGGCGGCGGCAGGCCGCGATCCCCCTGCGTGATGCGCGCTACTTTGCGGCGCGGGTTCGGGCGGCACAAATCATTGCCAATCCCGCGTCAACCGACATCGTTGCTTTTGGCAGCACGGTGACTTTCGAGCGCGAGGACGGGCGCGTCCAGAAATATCATATCGTGGGCGAGGACGAGGCGGACCCCAAGGCCGGTTCTATTTCCTTCGTATCCCCGGTGGCGCGGCTGCTGATGGGCAAGGCTGTTGGCGACGTCGTCGGCGTACCCGGTCAAGAGCTTGAGATCATTGCGATCTCGTAGCCCGCCCGTATCGGCCGGCGCCGATGTCTGGAATGTCCGCCTTGTGCGGCGCCCGCGCCCTATTGTGTTGCGCGACCGTGCGCAGGCTGCGTATCCTCAGCTCCTTTATTGATGTTGGGAGGATTGCCGATGACCGCTTTCAATACGGTGCGCTTTCGAGTGAAGCCGGGGCGCGATCAGGAATTTCTGGATGCCCACAAGAACGTTGCGGCGAACTGGCAGGGCCTGAAGCACGCCAACATCATCAAGACCGGTGACCGCGCCTACTGCATCATCGCCGAGTGGGAGGACATGGACGCCTGCATCGCGGCGCGGCCGAACATGGTCGCCACCCTCAATTCATTTCGCGACACGCTCGAAGACCTCGGCGGCGGTCTGGGCGTCACCGATCCGGCGGCGGGCCCGGTCGCCCTGGCGCTGAAATAGATCATGGCGGCCTGATTGCAGGTCCGAGTCCGCCCGGGCTCATCAATTAGTTCAACGATCGGCTCTCAACCGACGTGAAGGCGCGGGATTTGACTCCTTCGCCTTGACGGTCCCGATCAACTCAGAAAACCTGTCCCCACTTCGGGACTGATTTCAGCAGCCCGTTTTCAGCACGGCCGGTATTGACGGCGCCCTTTCCGAAAGGGAACCGTTACCGAAAGTGGTACGTCTATTGCTTCCGGGCATTAGGCGTGTGAGGGGGGCGTACACACCATGATCCGCGTGTTTCTCGATCGACTCTATTTGTTCTCCGGCTATCTCGCCGGGCTTTTCCTCGTCGCGATCTTCGTGTTGATGATGTTGCTGTCGGCCGGCCGGCCGCTCGGCATCAATATTCCCGCGGGCGACGATTTCATCTCCTGGTGCATGGCGGCGACCGCCTTCCTCGGGCTCGCGCATACCTTCAAGCACGGCGAGATGATCCGCGTCGGTCTCCTGATCGACCGCCTCGGCGACAATGCGCGCCACTATGTCGAGATCGTCGCACTCTTGATCGGCACCGGCTTCATCGGTTTTTTCGCCTGGCATGCGTCAGTCATGACCTGGCAGTCATGGAAATTCACCGACATCTCGCAGGGCGTCATCGCGGTGCCGCTGTGGATTCCGCAGCTCGGCTATAGCGGCGGCCTCGTGATTCTCTTCATCGCGTTCGTGGATGAGCTGATCCATGTCCTGCGCGGCGGCGCGCCGCGCTACGAATTGCCGAAGCCGACGAGTGCCGAGGAAATCGTCGAGCGCGCCATGCAGAGCGGGGTCTGAGATGGAGCTGCTCTCCATCGCAGCGATCCTGCTGGGATTCCTGGCGCTGCTGCTCGGCGCCGGCGTCTGGATCGGCGTCGCCTTGATGGCGACGGGATGGGCCGGCATGCAATTCGCCGGCGGCGCCATTCCCGCAGGCAGCGTGCTGGCAACAACGGTGTGGGGCAACAGCGCGTCATGGTCGCTCGCCGCTCTGCCGCTTTTCATCTGGATGGGCGAAATCCTGTTCCGCACACGGCTGTCGGAGGAAATGTTCCGCGGATTTGCGCCCTGGCTGAACTGGCTGCCGGGCCGGCTCATGCACGTCAATGTGCTCGCCTGCGGCGTGTTCGGCTCGGTGTCGGGATCATCGGCCGCGACCTGCGCCACGGTCGCCAAGATCGCGCTGCCCGAACTGAAGAAACGCGGCTATGACGAAAATCTGAGCCTCGGCTCGCTGGCCGGTGCGGGCACGCTCGGCATCCTGATCCCGCCGTCGATCACCATGGTGGTCTACGCCGTGCAGGCCAACGTCTCCATCATTCAGGTTTTCCTCGCCGGATTCCTGCCGGGCTTTCTGGTGATGGCGCTGTATTCCGGCTACATCGTGGTTTGGTCGCTCCTCAATCCGGATCGCACGCCGCCGGCGGAGCCGCCGATGAGCTTTCGCAAGCGCATCGCCGAATCGCTCAATCTCATTCCCTGCCTGCTGCTGATCGCCTTCGTCTTTCTGTCGCTATTGATGGGCTGGGCGACGGCGACCGAATGCGCGGCCTGGGGTGTGCTGGGATCGCTGGCGATTGCATGGTGGCAGGACGGGCTGACCTGGGAATCCTTCTGGGCCAGCGTGATGGGCGCAACGCGGGTCAATTGCATGATCCTGCTGATCCTGGCCGGCGCCTCCTACATGGGGACGTCGATGGCCTATACCGGCATCCCGCTGGCGCTCGCCAACTGGGTGAACTCTCTGCAGCTTAGTCCCTATTCGCTGATCGCAGCACTCACCGTCATGTACATCGTGCTCGGCACGGCCCTCGACGGCATTTCCATGATCGTGCTAACCACGGCCATCGTCATTCCGATGGTGAAGCAGGCCGGCTTCGATCTGATCTGGTTCGGTATTTTCCTGGTGCTGGTGGTGGAAATGGCTGAAGTCTCGCCGCCGGTCGGCTTCAACCTGTTCGTGCTGCAGACCATGAGCGGCAAGGATTCCAACACGGTCGCCAAGGCGGCCCTGCCGTTCTTCTTTTTACTCGTTCTCGCGGTTGCCATCATCACGGTATTTCCTGATATCGTGATGGTGCTGCCGCGGATGGCGTTCCCTGGATAGAGCGTTTTCAAGCGAAGTGGATGCCGGTTCGCGTGAAGAAAACGCGTCAAAACAAGAAGGCTCTAGAGAGAGGTGTTTTCATGTTGAGGCTTGTTAAGACGTTTGCAATGGCTGCCTGCGTCGCGGCGCTTGCCGCGCCCGCCTTTGTCGTTTCCGCAACGGCGCAAACCAAATGGAATCTTCCCGCGGCCTATCCCGCCGATAATCCGCATTCGGTGAACCTGCTCGCGTTTGCCAAGGACGTTGGCGACGCCACCGGCGGCAAGCTGCAAATCACCGTGCATGCCGCGGCGTCGCTGTTCAAGGCGCCGGAAATCAAGCGCGCAGTCGCAACCGGTCAGGCGCAGGCGGGTGAGGTTCTGATCTCGCTGCACGAGAACGAAGACCCGCTGTTCGGCGTCGATGTCGTCCCGTTCGTGGCGACGAGCTATCCGGCGGCCAAGAAGCTGTGGCTGGCGTCAAAGCCCGCGGTCGAGAAGAAGCTTGCCTCGCAAGGCCTGATGCTGCTGTTCGCGGTGCCATGGGGTCCGCAGGGCATCTATGCCAAGAAAGACCTCAACACCATGGAGGACATGAAAGGCCTGAAGTGGCGCGCCTATAATGTCGGGACCTCGCGCATCGCCGAACTGGTCGGCGCGCAGCCCGTCACCATCCAGGCGGCGGAATTGCCGCAGGCGTTGGCGACCGGCGTCGTCAACGCCTTCATGACCTCAGGCTCGACCGGCTACGACAGCAAGGCCTGGGAAACCATGACGCACTTCTACGATACGCAGGCCTGGATTCCGAAGAACGTCACCTTCGTGAACAAGGCGGCGTTCGACGCGCTCGACAAACCGACGCAGGAAGCGATCCTCAAGGCCGCTGTTGTCGCCGAAGAACGCGGCTGGAAGCTCGCCGAGGAAAAAGCCAAGTGGTATCTCGAACAGCTCACGGCCAACAAGATGAAGGTGCTTCCGCCGCCTCCGGCGCTGAAGGCCGGCCTCGAGAAAATCGGCGAGCAGCTGACGGCCGATTGGTCGAAGAAGGCCGGCGCCGAAGGCGAAGCCGTGATCGCGGCCTATAAAAAGTAAGGCGATCGCCTATTGTGCTCCAGCAGGGTTCGGCGTTTGCTTGCCGGACTCTGCAATAGCCGGTGTCAATTTCGCGCGCCGGGCGCTGACGGTTCGCGCCCAGACCTCGTGAAATTTCCTGGCCCGCGCCTTGTCGATGTGCGGGCCGACCAGCTTTGTCATGGCAAAGTCGACGTCCTCGTATTCCCTGTCGCAGAGTTCGGCGCGGCCCTTGGGCAGAAAGTCCTTTTCGACGACGTCGGCAAACAGCTTCTTGTCCGCGCCATAGCCGAGGCACAAAATATTGAACATGCGCTGGGCCGCTGTCGAGTGGTCATCCGAATAGGATCGGACCGGAACGGTAACCTGCGGCCCCGGTATCTGAACCGTATGGTGATAGGCGGAGCCCAGGATCATTCTGCGGGCCTCGTCCTTGCTGAGCTTAAGCATGACGTAGGCAGTGAATTGATCGGCGGCATCTTCCTCGCGGCCGAGCACCGGTATTTGCAGCATGTTGAACAGCGCATGGGCGGTCTCGTGCAGGAATACGGCGAGCACCGGGCCGAGGATCGTGTCTGCCCGGGAAATCCCGATGGGAAGATCTTTCGGCGGCGCGTTCTTCAGGATTTCCGCCAGCAGTTCGTAGCACACCGTGATAACTTCATCATTGTACCAGGCATTGATGGTGCCGTCGCACCCCGCGACCTTGATGGTCAGCGGGTAGGGCAGGCGGAGCGGGCTCAGCAATTCCTGCAGATGTTCGAGCGCGCGGCCCTGCTTCATCTGGTCGTGGATCGGTTGGTGCGCCGGATCCTTGGGCGCCACATACTCGTATTTGATCTGGTTCGGCTTGCTCTTCGGCGCTGCGCTTGCGGTGCCGATGGCAAGGGACCAGAGGGCGATTGCAGCCACAATCGCGACCATCGCGGCAGGTTTGTGCCTGATCGGGCCGCGCGATTTCGTGCGGCGCCGATGTATCACTGCAGCGCGCCGGCCGATCGATGGACTGAGCATTGTATTGTCCCCCGCCAAGCTGGATGCCCTGGCACCATTCTTCACAATTGCCGGAAAGCCACAACTTCCTACAGCTCTTTTTTTGCCCTCAGCGAATAAGACAAGGGCATCCGCGGCACGCCGTCCGGAAGCCGCCACAGCCGTTCGGACGCCGGCACCAGGCCGGGCAGGCCGCGCCAGGGCAACACCTCGTGCTCACGAAACATCGTAATTACAAATCCGGCATCGATCAGTCCGCCGAGCACCGCCGAGAGCGAGTGGATCCATTCGCGGGTCGATTGATGCGACATGATGGTCGGGTCGCCGGTGTATGTGGTCTCATTCGAGAACGGCAGCGGCCGGTCAGCGGGTGTTTGAAAATCGTAAGTCGGCACGAATTTGCCGGCGAATTCTTCCAGCACCGTAAAGCTCGGATGGGCATCCGCGAAATAGAGCTCTCCGCCCGGCGCCAGCACGGCGGCAATGGTCCTGGCCCATTTCTTCATGTCGGGCAGCCAGCAAATGGTCCCCCACGTCGTGAAGACGAGATCGAACGGGCCGGGCGTCAGTTCCGGGGCCTGATCGACGGTCCCCTCGACGAAGTCGGCTTTCAGGCCGGTCTCATCGGACAGGCGCCGTGCGACCTTCAGCGCGGCCGACGAAAAATCGAGGCCGGTCGCGATCGCGCCGCGCCGTACCAGGCATAATGTGTCGCGGCCGATATGGCACTGCAGATGCAGAACGCGCTTTCCCCTGATGTCGCCGAGTTCGGCGGCTTCGATAGCATGCAGCGCGTCCTCGCCCGCCCGAAACCGGTCGAGCATATAGTCGGCCGTGGTATCGCGCGCGTGAATTTCGGCGCGCTCATCCCAGTTGCGGCGGTTTATTTCGACGGCGTCGGTCACCCGGCCGTTCCGATTTTTTCCCGTTTGACGACAATCCCGGCCGTCTCGCGGTCGAACGTGTCGCGGGTTATTCCCTGGCTGCGAAGCACGTGCTTCTGCACCTTTTGCGTGGGTGTTTTCGGCAGTTCGTCGAGCACCCTCACGTAACGCGGCACCATGAAGTGGGCCATGCGCGGAATCAGAAAGCGGATCAGGTCCGCAGGTTCAAGCGACGATCCTTCCGCCAGCGAGACCACCACCAGCACCTCGTCTTCGGCTAGCTCGCTCGGCACCGCAACGGCTGCGGCCTCCTTGACGGCAGGATGCGCGCAAACCTCTGCCTCGACTTCAAAGGACGAAATATTTTCGCCGCGTCGCCGGATCGTATCCTTCATTCGGTCGACGAAGAAGAAATTGCCTTGCGCATCGGCCCGGAAGGCATCGCCGCTGTGGAACCAGCCATTGCGCCACGCCTTCGCCGTCGCTTCGGGATGGTTGAGGTAGCCATGGTTCATCGCCCAGGGACGATCGGTGCGAACGATCAACTCGCCGATTTCACCAACGGCCACTTCGCAGTCGTTTTCATCGACGAGCCGAACCTCGACACCTTCGCGCGGCCGCCCGCAGGTGCCGATCGGTGACGGGTTGCGTCCGGATACCAGCGGACAGGAGATTTCCGTCATGTTGAACACGGTGTAGACGTCGCATCCGAACCGGTTGGAGAATTTTTCGGAGTCCTCGACCAGCGGCACCATCATCACGGAGCGCAGCGAATGATTGCGGTCTTCGGCGGACGGCGGCTGCTTCATGACAAAATTGGCCATGACGCCGAGCAAGGTCACCGTCGTGCTCTTCGTGCGGTGAATGGTCGGCCAGAACGAGCTTGTATCGAAGGCGCTGACGATCGCGCAGGAACCGCCGACCAGCAGCGGGACGATCACCCCGCCGGTGCCGCCGACATGAAACAGCGGCAGGTTGACGAGATAGCGATCATCCGGCCCGAGATAGAAAAAGGGCTCCCGGCCGGCGGAATACATCTGGATGTAGGACGACAGCACGCCCTTGGATGGTCCGGTGGTTCCGGACGTGAAGATCACGGACTGGGTGTCCCAGGGCGCGATCGGCCTTGGCGGCGGCTCCAATTGACCCGAGGAAGGAGACAAGGCCGTCGCGTCATGCACGGCGAGACCGGAAATTTTGACGTTCGTGCTACCAACGACAAGGACATCCAACAGCGCGCCGCGATCGATGTCGGCGAGACGCTCGATCAGCTGGTGATGCACGACGATCAAGCGCGACTGCGTATTGGCAATCACATGTTCGAGAATGCGCCCCCGATAGGCCAGGTTGATGGGGGCATACACCGCGCCGAGATAATTGATCGCGAACCAGACCTTGAGGCATTCGCGCCCGGTCGGCAGCCAGCTCAAAACAATGTCGCCTTGCCGGACGCCAAGCTGCTGCAGGCCAAGAGCTGCCTGCCGGACATGGCCGAGCATCTGCGCGTAGGTCCAGGTCTCGTCGTCCTCGAACACGACAAAGACCTTGTCGGGCGTCTCGCGCGCGCGTCGTTCAAGCAGCGCGGCCAACACGCAGTCCTCGGCGGCTGGTATGCGCCTGTCCCAAAGCTCGGTCACGTCGCAGCTCCCTGGCCCGTCGCAGGCCGAGTACGGCCTTGCTGATGGGATCACCCAAGGAGAATGCTTTCAACACCATCCGTCAACAGCGGAATCCTCGCCAAGGCGGATGCGTATTTCGTTCACCGAAATTTCCGCGCCGCGTCGCATCTTGCCTGCCAGGGCTGCCGCGATGATCTGACGTCCTTTGTGCTACTTGCCACGCGCTAGCTTGCCTGTAGGCTAAATCAGATAAGAAACGCGAATTGGGGGGAGGCGGCAGATGTCGAGGCAATTGGCAGCGGCGGTCGTCGCGATGATGGCGGTCGCCGGAATAGGGGACGCGCGGGCTCAGGACTATCCGACCCGGACAGCCACCGTCATCGTTCCCTTTGCCGCCGGGGGGCCGGCCGATATCACGGGCAGGATCGTTGCTGACATCTTTAGCCGTTACCTCGGCCAGAAATTCGTGGTGGAGAACGTCGTGGGTGCCGGTGGCACGACGGGCGCGCTTCGCGCCGCCAAGGCGGCGGCTGACGGATACACCATCCTTTCCGGCCACCTCGGCACCAATGCGCTGGCGCCGGCGTTCTACCCCAGTCTCGGCTACGATCCGCAGAAGGACTTCGAGCCGGTCGGGCTGACGGCCGAATATCCGGAATTGCTGGTCGTCCGAAAGGATTTTCCCGCCAACAATCTCAGGGAATTTATTGCCTACGCGAAAGCCAACCCGGACAAGCTCAATGTCGGGCATGCCGGACTTGGCTCGGTATCCTATATCGGTTGCCTGCTGCTCCACGCCGCGATCGGCATCAAGCCGACGATGATTCCGTTCACCGGCACCGCCCCGGTGTTGAATGCCATGCTGGGAGGTCAGGTCGACTATGAATGCGATCCCGTGCTCGGAACGTTGAGCCAGGTGCAGGCAGGCAACGTCAAGGCGCTGGCGGTCGCCGCCAGGAAACGCAGTCCACTGCTGCCCGACGTGCCGACTTCCCACGAGCAGGGCCTGCCCGAATTCGATATTGCGCCGTTTTACGGGGTGTTCGTGCCAAGCGGAACGCCGCATGGTGGTTGAGAAATTGGCGGACGCCTTGAGCAAAGGGCTCAACGAGGAGGCCGTGCAGAAGCGCTTCGCCGATCTCGGCGCCGATAGTGTGGCGCAAAGTCGCCGCGGACCAAAAGCCCTCGCGGATCTGGTCAAAAGCGAAGCCGCGCGGCTGATCCCGATTTTACGCGCCGCGGCGGAGAAGTAGATACGGCAAGCGCCGCCGCTCCTCGAATGCGTGCGCGTGCACGCGTGCCAGAGCGGAAAAGGGTGCCGGGAGGGAGCCTTGGCAACGGCGGAAATGATCGTGTCGCGAACCGCGACACGCCGCTGCGACCCTCCACACGATCGTCACCGTCATCGCCAAAATATGTGTCGTCGCCACTTTCGTACCAAGTCACGGCACCCCAGGGA
>JACDAG010000319.1 GCA_013695565.1 Bradyrhizobium sp. | reverse complement strand
CTCGACGCCCGCACCGGCATTCCCTGCGCCGATTTCGGCACGGGTGGCGAGGTCAGGCTTGAAGTTCCGCCGCTGGAATGGCCGGGGGAATTCCAGATCACATCGGCGCCGGTGGTCGTCAGCGGCGTCGTCATCGTCGGTTCGGCGATTGCCGATAATCGCCGCGTCGAGGCCCCATCAGGCACGGTGCGCGCCTTCGATGCACGGACGGGACGGCAGCGCTGGGGTTTCGATCCGCTGCTCCATGGCGGCGTCATCGCGGGACACGCCAACGTCTGGGCACCGATGTCGGCGGACGAGGATCGCGGGCTGGTGTTCCTGCCGACCTCGTCGCCGAGCCCGGATTTCTGGGGCGGCAAGCGGCCCGGCAACAACGAGCACGCCAATTCGGTGGTGGCGTTGCGCGCCGAGACCGGCCAATTGGTGTGGGCGTTCCAGACCGTGCACCACGATGTCTGGGACTATGATCTGCCGGCGCAGCCAACGCTGGCGCGCATCGACACCGGCGACGGCCAGCGCGACGTCGTGATCCAGCCGACCAAGCAGGGCTTTGTGTTCGTGCTCGACCGCGACACCGGCAAGCCAATTTGGCCGGTCGAGGAGCGAGCGGTGCCGCAAGGCGGTGCCGAAGGCGAACAGTTGTCGCCGACCCAGCCGTTCCCGACCCACGTGCCGGCGCTGCTGCCGCAGCGGATTTCGGCGGACGATGTGTTCGGGCTCATTCCATTCCGGGATCGCGCACTCTGTAGCGAACAGATGGACGCTGCGCGCAACGACGGTCTCTACACGCCGCCGTCGACGCGGGGCACGGTGGTGTTTCCGATGACCGGCGGCGGCGTGAACTGGGGCGGGGCGGCGTTCGATCCCGTCAACCAGATCCTCTACGCCAACACGTCGCGCGCGATCCACATCGTCAAATTGCTGCCGCGTGAGCAGACCAAGGGTTTCAATCCACCGCCCGGCCACGATTTCGGTCAGCAGCAGGGCACGCCGTTTGCGATGACACGGGCGACGATGTTCTCGCCGCTGGGATTGTTGTGCAACAAGCCGCCCTGGGGCGAGATGGTCGCGGTCGATCTCAAGGGCGGAAAAATTCTCTGGCGCTCGCGGGTCGGCACCACTGAAGATCGCGCGCCGCTCGGCATCGCCTTTCACTGGGGCACGCCACTGGTCAACGGCCTCGTCATCACCGCGGGCGGTCTTACTTTCACCGGCGCGATGGACGCTTATCTGCGTGCCTTCAACGCCAGGACCGGCGAGGAGTTGTGGCAGGGCCGGCTGCCGGTGCCGGGCGTCGCCAATCCCATGACCTATCTGTGGAAGGGCGAGCAATATGTGGCGATCGGCGCCGGCGGCCATTCCGAGTCGGGCACGACGATCGGCGACAGCGTGGTGGCGTTTCGTTTGCCGCGGGCGGGTGAAGGACCTTCATTATGGTCGCGCACCATCGATCGGCCCGGCGGGCGGTTTATCAGTATGGCGATCGCGTCGGGTCTCGTTGTCGCGTTGCTGGTGATCGCCGCATGGCGCTGGCGCCGCCGGCGGCGTGCGAAACGTGATCGTGCCCTGTTTGAGAATCCCGTGTAGCGCAGCGCAATTGCGGCCATTGGATTTGGCCCAAGCGATGCTTGCGCATGCATTCGGATTTCGTTTACGACAATGCCGGGAAACGTGCTGGCGCGGTTTTCCGGCATCGATGTCGGCCTTCGCCGTCAAGCGCCAAGGGAGAGCATCATGAAGACGACTGTTTCGATCCTGTTTGCGGCGGCGCTAGCGCTTCCTCTTGGGCTTGCATCCGTTCCCGCGCAGGCCGTCGTTCTCGATCTGTCGACCATGACCTGCAAGCAGTTCGTCGACGGTGGCGATGACACGATCAAGATGGTGCTGACCTGGATGGACGGCTGGTATAAGGGTGACTCCGACGAAGCGATCATCGACACCGACGTGTTCGTCGAGAACGCCAAGAAGTTCGGCACCTATTGCGGAAAGAATCCGACGATGAGCATCGTCAACGCCGCGGAAGCGGTGCTCGGCAAGTAACGCCCATGGCGTTTTCAAGCGAAGTGGATACCGGTTCGCGTAAAGAAAACGCGTCAATAAACTACAGCATCGCAAACGCACTCGAGACCATCGCCACCGGCTTGTTGTCGGTGGCGCTGGAGAGCGCGACACGGCCGAAGCTCATGGTGCGACCGAGGCGAACCACCCGCGCATCGGCCAACACGTCGGACGCGCTGACCGCGCGCATGAAATGGATGGTCTGATCGACGGTCGTCATTGGACGAAAGCTGCGGTTGGCAGCGACGTTGGCGAGTACCATCGCAGTGTCGGCAAACGCCATCAGCGCCTGGCCGCAGACAACGCCGCCACTGCGGCACAGCCGTTCCGAGAACGGCATCCGCAGAATCGCGCCGGGTTGCCAGTCGGCGGATCCGCCCGGCGGTGGCGTGAAGTCGAAACCCTCGATCGACAGATTGAGATCCAGCACCCATGGCGCAAACACCTCGCCAAGCACACGCCTTGCTTCCGCGATGCCAAATTCCGCGGCCGGTTGCTCCTGCATGGATGATGCTTCCCTGAACGATGTTGTTATCTGTACATTGTAGGGGGCTCGGGCCGAAAGGAATACGGCCGGCCTCGGCCTCCCCAAGGACACTCGGGCCCGTTCGGCTTGAAAATGCCAGACTTGGGGGCCATGATCGCCGCTTGGGACAGTGGGGCGTGTTCATGGTTCGCCGGGTGGTAATGATTTTGGGTGTGATTGCCATGGGCCTTGCGCTCAACGGCTGCACCAAATGCGGTCCGATCTGGGACGACTGGGTGCAATCGCCTAAATCCTGCAAGTCGGACCGGCTTTGAACCACTGCTTGGCGGGGCGGTTTCAGCGATGATATACCGCCCGGAAAGCCGGGGAGAGCGTCCCGAAGGAGATCGTCCGATGAGAATTCTGAGCGCGGCTGCGGTGATCTTTCTGCTGACGGCACCCGCTTACGCGCAATCAACGCCCAACATCAACCTGATCCCCGAACTGACGACCCAGACTGCGGAGGAGAAGGAGGCGGCGGCGATCAAGGACAAGGCCTACAAG
>JACDAG010000291.1 GCA_013695565.1 Bradyrhizobium sp. | reverse complement strand
GCTCTACACGGCCAAGGGCACGGCAGCCCTGCTGGTGCCGATCGCGAACTACATGCAGCAATCGTCCGGGACCTGGGACAGCGTGTTCATCATCGCGGCGGGCGCCAACATCCTCGCCTCGCTGCTGGCGATCTTCGTGCTCAAGCCGTGGCGCAAGGTGGTGGTCGCGAACGCCCAGGCGTCCACCTAACCTCTACGGCTCGATCCGACGACAAGCGCGCTCATCCCTCCGGGATGGGCGCGCTTTCATTTTCAGGGCCATGATCTGGTATACCTGAGGCTTCTAAAGCGACGGGAAACCGAGTCGATCCGCCTGCCCTTAACGGGTGACAACAGCAGAAACGTCAACAATACTGCCTATTTCTATCAGCCCGCGGCGACGAGGCCGATCTCTTTTCGTGTTGACTTATGGTATTATGTATACCAGACTTGGGTACAATTCATCCCAAGGAGGTTGCCATGCAAATCGGAGATATCCTGCGCAAGAAAGCCGCCCGTGTCGCAACGGTTCGCATGAACGAGACGGTTGCCATCGCAGCCCAACTGATGCGCTCCAGCAATATCAGCGCGCTGGTGGTCAAGGATGTCGTTCGCACCGAGGGCAATACGGCGGTCGGCATGTTCACTGAACGCGATGTGGTTCGCGCGATCGCCGAGCATGGCGCGGCCGGCGCCAATCTCAAGGTGTCGCAATTCATCTCGGTGCAGCAGCTGGTGTCGTGCAGCTCGCAGGACTCGCTCGAGCACGTCCGCCATCTCATGAACAAGCATCACATCCGCCACGTGCCGGTACTCGAAAATTACAGCCTGATCGGCGTCGTCAGCATCCGCGATATCTCGACCGCGTTCGACGAGGAAGCCAACGCCCAGCTGGCCATTTCGGCCTGACATTCGTCTTCAGCCTCAGCCGCCACGCGCCGGTCTGAGACGGATTTTTGCGCCGGCGTCTGCTTGACGCCGGAATTGTCAATCATTGGCTTTTGCGAAAGATCACATGAAAATCTGCATCTACGGCGCCGGGGCAATCGGCGGCTATCTCGGTGTGCAGCTGGCACGCGCCGGTGTCGATGTCAGCCTGGTGGCGCGCGGCGCCCATCTTGCCGCGATGCGCGCCAATGGACTGAAGCTCCTGATCGGCGACGAGGAGCGCGTGGTGCATCCGCGCTGCACCGATAATCCCGCCGAGCTCGGGCCGCAGGATTACGTCATCATCTGCCTGAAGGCGCATTCCATCACCGGTGTGCTCGACCAGATGCCGCCGCTGCTCGGCCCGCACACGCGTGTCGTCACCGCGGTCAACGGCATCCCCTACTGGTATTTCCACAGGCATGGCGGCGCCCACGAGGGATCGACGCTGGAGAGCATCGATCCCGGCGGACGGCAGTGGCGCGAATTGACGCCGCAGCGCGCGATCGGCTGCATCGTCTATCCCGCGACCGAGATCGAGGCGCCCGGCGTGATCCGTCACGTCTACGGCGACCGCTTCCCGCTCGGCGAGCCCTCCGGCGAGGCGACCTCCGGCGTGCAGCAGCTTTCCGAAGCTTTCGTCCAGGCCGGCATGCAGGCGCCGGTGCTCGATCGTATCCGCGACGAGATCTGGCTGAAACTGTGGGGCAATGTCTGCCTCAACCCGATCAGCGCCCTCACCCACGCCACGCTGGACGTGATCTGCACCGATCCGGCCACGCGCGCGCTGTCGAAGGCCATCATGATCGAGGCGCAGACCATTGCGGAAAGCTTCGGCGTCAAATTCCGCGTCGATGTCGAACGCCGCATCGAAGGCGCGCGCAAGGTCGGCGCGCACAAGACCTCCATGCTGCAGGACCTCGAGCGCGGCCGCCCGATGGAAATCGATCCGCTGGTGACGGTGGTGCAGGAAATGGGACGGCTGACCAAAATTCCGACGCCGGCGCTCGACGCCGTGCTGGCGCTGGTGGGCCAGCGCGCCAGCATCGCCGGGCTCTATGACGGCACCGTCCGCCCCGCCGAAACCAAAGCCCCCGCGTTTGCTTGATGGTATCTTTCGCATGACCAACTGGGTTCGCTTCACTCACCAGGGCAAGACTGGCTTCGGCACGCTGATAAAGTCTGACATCATCGTGCACGAGGGCGACATGTTCGGCGAAGCCCGGCCGAACGGGCGGCAAGTCGCCTTGTCGGAGGTCGAATTGCTGGCGCCGACGCAGCCATCCAAGATCGTCGCGCTCTGGAACAATTTCCACGCGCTCGCGGCCAAGCTGAAGATGCCGGAGCCGCCCGAGCCGTTGTATCTGTTGAAGGCGCCGACCAGCGTCACCGCGCCCGGCGCCGTGGTCAGGCCGCCCGCCCGCTATGACGGCAAGGTCGCCTATGAGGGCGAGCTTGGCATCGTCATCGGAAAAACCTGCAGCGCCGTATCCGCTGACGAAGCCGATCAATTCATCTTCGGCTACACCTGCGTCAACGACATTACCGCCTCCGACATCCTCAACCGCGATCCGACGTTTCCGCAATGGGCGCGGTCGAAGGGGTTTGACGGCTCCGGGCCGTTCGGCCCCGTCATCACCGCGGGCATCGACCCGGCGCGCCTGACCGTGCGCACCATTCTCAACGGTGCGGAACGCCAGAACTATCCGATCTCGGACATGATCTTCAGCGCCCAGCAATTGGTGAGCAATATCTCGCACGACATGACGCTCCTGCCCGGCGATCTGATCGCCTGCGGCACATCGGTCGGCGTCGGCGTGATGAAGGAGCCGGTCAATACGGTGACCGTCGCGATCGACGGGATCGGCGAGCTGACCAACGAATTCCGCCAATAGGCGGCGTCAGCTCACGCGCGCCGGAATGTCCGCGGATTCACAGCGGACATTGGGCAAAACGGGGCGATGGTGGCCACGTGGCGACCGCCACATGGCCACCAATTTGCTACCAAACCCAAATCGATCCGAGCCAGGGATTGATGACGACCGTTCCTGGGGGATAGCCGCCGCGCGGCGGCGGCGTCGTGCAGCCGACGATGACGACCTTTTCCTGGCCGCCGCTGACGGTCTCGAGTTGCTCGGAGTTCAGGATCTCGCAGTCAGCGCCCGTCTTCAGAGAGGGGAAATTGCTCATGATCATTCATCCGTTCGCTAGGGTTGGTTGATGTTGCGTTCCGGGCATCCGCGGCCCGTGATCCCAACTTGCCCCAGCTCTCCCGGACGGACCGTGATTTTGATCACCTACGGTTGCGCGCCCAAACCGCAGCAACATCGGCGCTCGAATGTTCCGCTCTGCGGAAACAAAGCCTCGCTTTTGCATGATGGCGTTGCCCTGACCCCTGCCGCGCCCGGTAGACTTTTGTAGTCGCGGACGGCATCCTGCCCCGCGAAATCCAACAATAAACGTGCGCGGTCGCGCCGGAAACAAAGGGCAGGAAATGATCAAGACGCGATTTACCGAAATGTTCGGCGTTGAGCACCCGATCGTCCAGGGCGGCATGCAGTGGGTCGGACGCGCGGAACTCGTCGCCGCCGTCGCCAATGCCGGCGCACTCGGGCTGATCACGGCGCTGACGCAGCCGACGCCGGAAGACCTCACCAAGGAAATCGCGCGCTGTCGCTCGCTCACCGACAAGCCGTTCGGCGTGAATCTTACGATCCTGCCCTCGATCAAGCCACCGCCTTACGCCGAATATCGCCAGGCCATCATCGAGGCCGGCATCAAGATCGTGGAGACCGCCGGGAATAAGCCGCAGGAACACGTCACCGAATTCAAGAAGCATGGCATCAAGATCGTGCACAAATGCACCAGCGTCCGCCACGGGCTGTCGGCGGAGCGGATGGGCGTCGATGCGCTCTCGATCGACGGCTTCGAATGCGCCGGCCACCCCGGCGAGGACGACACGCCCGGTCTCATCCTGATTCCAGCCGCCGCCGACAAGATCAAGATCCCGATGATCGCCTCCGGCGGTTTCGGTGACGGTCGCGGCCTGGTCGCCGCACTGGCGCTCGGCGCCGAGGGCATCAACATGGGCACGCGGTTCATGTGCACCAAGGAAAGCCCTATCCATCAGCTGGTGAAGGAACGCATCGTCGCCAATGACGAGCGCGAGACCGAACTGATCTTCCGCACCATGCGCAACACCTCGCGCGTCGCCAAGAACGCGATCTCGACCAAGGTGGTCGCGATGGAAAGGGAAGGCGCAAAATTCGAGGATGTCCGCGAACTCGTCGCCGGCGCCCGCGGCAAGATGGTCTATGCGTCAGGCGATGCCGATGAGGGCATCTGGTCGGCCGGCCAGGTCCAGGGCCTGATCCACGATATCCCGACCTGCGCCGAGCTGGTGTCGCGCATCATGCGCGATGCCGAAGCGATCATTCAGAGCCGCCTCGAAGGCATGATGTCGGGCGCGTCGCGTCAGGCTGCGGAGTAAGGTTGGGCTGGAGCGGCAGGCTTCCGCCTCACCACGTCATTGCGAGCGCAGCGAAGCAATCCATCAAGCCACGGAAAAGAATGGATTGCTTCGTCGCTTACGCTCCTCGCAATGACGGCTAAGCCTCCGGCATAAACCGCCAACAACAAGAGAGAAGCCATGAAAGCTTACGTGTACGGCGCCAACGGCGCTGAAATCACTGACATTGCAAAACCCTCACCGAAGGGCACACAGGTGCTGGTCAAGGTCAGCGCCTGCGGCCTCAACCGGGCCGATCTCGGCATGACCAAGGGCCACGCCCATGGTGCGGCCGGCGGTGTCGGTACGGTGCTCGGCATGGAATGGGCCGGTGAAGTCGCCGAGCTCGGGCCTGACGCCAAGGGCGTCAAGATCGGCGACAAGATCATGGGCTCCGGCGGCGCGGCATTTGCCGAATACACGCTGGCCGATCACGGCCGGCTGTTCCGCGCGCCCTCCAACATGAATTTCGAGGAGGCCGCCACCCTGCCCGTCGCGCTCGCGACCATGCACAATGCTGTGGTCACCAACGGCGCGCTGCAGGCGGGCCAGACCGTGCTGATCCAGGGCGCCTCTTCCGGCGTCGGCCTGATGGCGATGCAGATTGCAAAGTACAAGGGCGCAAAACTCGTGATCGGCTCCTCGACGGATGCGATGCGCCGCGGCCGCCTGAAGGAATTCGGCGCCGACCTCGCGGTGGATTCCAAGGATCCCGGCTGGGTCGACGAGGTGCTGAAGGCCACCAACGGCGAAGGCGTCGACCTGATCGTCGATCAGGTCTCGGGGTCGGTTGCAAACCAGAATCTTAGGGCGACCAAGGTCAAGGGTCGCATCGTCAATGTCGGCCGGCTCGGCGGCACCCATGGCGATTTCAATTTCGACCTGCACGCCGCGCGCCGCATCCAGTATATCGGCGTCACCTTCCGCACCCGCACCATCGAGGAAGTCCGCGATATCTTCGACGAGGTCCGGAAGGATATCTGGCCGGCGGTGGAATCCCGAAAACTTCAACTGCCGATCGACAAGGTTTTTCCCTTTGCCGAAATCGGCACAGCCTTCGCGCACATGGAAGCCAACAAGCACCTCGGCAAGATCGTGGTGACGCTGTAGACTCTCCAACGTGTCCCGGACGCGGTGCAGCGCGTAGCGGTGCTCCGCAAAGCTGCCGAGACGCTCGGGCCCAACCATCCGAACGTCGCGCAGGCGCTGAACAATCTGGCCGCTCTCTACCTCTATCAGGATCGTTACGTCGATGCCGAGCCGCTCTTCAAGCGCGCGCTGGCCGCCTTTGAGAAGACGCTCGGTCCGAGCCATCCGGAAATCGTCAATGTGATGGACAATCTGGCCAATCTCTACAAGGCCCAGGATCGTCTCGCCGAGGCCGAACAGATCACCAGGCGGTCGACGGCCATTCGCGAAGGCGGCAGGTCCCGGAGCGCGATCGCAGGAGTCGGGAACCAGACCACGGTCAAGACATTGACCCGCTATGAAAATGGCCAAAGCCATCCGCCGGCAGGCCGCTACCGCGGAGCGTGTCGCGGCGAGCACGGCTGACAATCATGTCGCCGAGCAGATGAAATCACTCGCGCAGGCCTTCCGAAGCCAGGCCGAGATCATCAAGAAGAACAAGAAAAAGAAGAAGAAATGAGCTTTTCGATCAAAGCCAAGTGCCAGCACGGTGAACTGATCCATCGTCGGAAGACCTCGGAAGCTGCGCTGAAGAAAGCCCGGGAAATGTCGCGCGCCGGCTGTTACGACGTCACCATCACCACGCCCCAGGGACGGGATTACCACTCGTCCGAATTCGCCGACCTGCCGCGCACGCCGAGCGCAGAGCGACCCGTTCGGAAATCGCAACCGATGCGCAGGCCGGATACACCGTAAGCGCCACTCAACTCCGATCCTTTGGGCCCGCAGCGATGCGGAAGGCGGCCGATCGCGCTATGTGACGTAGGTCACGGTGACTTTCAGCAATACCAGCGACATTTGGGCCAACAGATATTTTGGCTCAGGGGTGTTCCAATGGTTCTGAAATCCAGCCTTCTCGCCGGTTTGGCTCTGACGATCGTGGCGCTCACGGTGCCGCTTCGGCTGTTCGATTCCAACGTCGGCGCCTGCAAAGGCACCACCAATGCAACCAGGATCGAGACCTGCAGCGCGGCCATCAATGCCTCAGGCTGGCACTACGACAATCTGGCTTGGGCCTACGCCAACCGCGGCGATGCCTACCGGTTGAAGGGCCAGACCGATCTGGCCATTGCCGATTACGACCAGGCGATCCGGCTGGAACCCCACCGCAGCATCACCCATCACAACCGCGCCCTCGCCTACCAGGCGAAGGGCGATTTCGACCGCGCCATCGCGGACTACAGCCAGGCCATCAGCCGGTGGCACCTGAGGACGAATACCAGCAAGGCCGAATATCTGAGCCACCGCGCCGATGCCTACAAGCAGAAAGGCGATCTGGCGCTGTCGAAGGCCGATTACGACGCGGCGATCCGCCTGTCCTCGCACGACAGCGATCTCTATTACAATCGCGGCCTGCTGTTCAAAGCCATGAACGAGCCCGACCGCGCCATCGCCGATTACACCCGCGCGATTGCCGAATTCGATGCGAGCGAAACTGCATTGACTGAAAAGCGCGATTACCTGACGGAGCGCGCCGAGGTTTACAAAGCCAAGGGCGAGACCAAATTGGCCAGTGCCGATTTCGACCAGGCCACCGCGATCGACGCCACGATCTCGCGTGCCGCCGGCGCGCGAACCAGATTGGCGAGCGTGGTCAAGCGGTGAGTTCGGTCCACGCTCGAAGGCGTCTCAATTGACCCGCTTGATCAACGGGCATTCGCTGTCGGCCAACGCGGAGTAAACCTCGGCACTCGGCACTTTCTCGAGGACGTTATAATATTCCCAGGGCGCCTTGACGTCGGATGGGTCCTTCACCACCAGGTAGAAGTCGTGCACCAGCTTGCCGTCCTCGCGGACCTTCGCGCCCCTGGCGTAGAAATCGTCGACCGGCGTCGAACGCATTTTCTCCAGCACCGGATCCGTCGCATCATTACCAACCGCTGCAACGGATTTCAGATAGTGACGGACGCCTGAGTAGACCGCCGCTTGCGGTGCGGTGGGCATGGTACCGCGAAGCTTATGGAAGCGGTGGCCGTAGGCAGGATTATCGGGTGCGGTTTTATCAGGGGCAGAGGCAGTAGGCGCGGTGCCATCTTTGCCTGAAGCCCTGTCCCCTTGGCCAAAATCGCGCTACCTTGCGTGAAAATCGCAAGCGACAACAAAAAACAGCAGGGAGGCTACATTGAGATATTCAATTGCCACGATGGGTATTTTCCTCGCCACGCTTGTTTCGATCCCCGCGCTAGCGCAAACTAGACCGCTCGTGACCGAAGAGATGATGGTCAAGACGGGCGATCCCGGCATTGAAGTCTATGTCCGCAACAAGCGCCCGGCTGACATGAATTCGTTCCGGCCGGAGCAGACGGTCCTTTACGTTCACGGCGCGACGTATCCCTCCGAGACCGCGTTCGATCTCAAGCTCGATGGTGTTTCCTGGATGGAATACATCGCGTCTCGGGGCTACGACGTTTGGCTTGTGGACCTGCGTGGATACGGCAAATCCACCCGGCCGGGCGAGATGGCCGACAAGCCCGAGGCCAACGCGCCGATCGTCACCGGCCAGACGGCCGTGAAGGATATCGGCACTGCCGTCGATTTCATCCTCCAGCGCCGCAACATCACCCGCTTGAATCTTCTGGGGTGGTCGTGGGGTACAACCCTGATGGCCACCTACACCACCCAAAACGCATCCAAGGTGGAGCGACTGGTCCTTTACGCACCGGCCTGGATTCGCACGACGGCCTCCCTCGTGCAGGGTGGGCCGGGCAAGCTTGCCGCATACCGAATGGTCAATCGGGATCAAGCCAGAGAGCGCTGGTACACCGGCGTCCCCGAGGACAAGAAGGCAACGCTTGTCCCCGCGGGCTGGTTCGACGCATGGGCGGACGCGACGTTCGCCACCGATCCGGTTGGCGCTCAGATGACCCCGCCCGTCGTGCGTGCTCCGAACGGTGTGGTGCAGGACGGTCTCGAATTCTTCGGTGCCGGAAAGCCATACTACG
>JACDAG010000261.1 GCA_013695565.1 Bradyrhizobium sp. | reverse complement strand
GGCCAAGCTCGTAAAAATCGCTTCTCTAACACGAGGATTGGCTTCGCGGGAAAGCGCGCCCTTGAGCAGCGAAAGTCCGCCGGGCAACTCGGCCGCCGACCGCGCCGCGGCCCACCGTTGGTCATTGGTGCCGTCTGACAATGTTGCCGTCAGCTTATTCGCATCAACCGACTGAACCGGTAACTTGGGCGCATCCCGTCGTATGAGGGGCATCAGGGCACCAATTTCTGAAGTTGCGCTGCGATGCCAGGCAACGGAACGACAAAATCTGCCCCTCCAGCCTTCACCAGTTCGCCCGGCATACCCCAGACGATGGCCGTTTCCTCCGATTCGGCGATTGTTCTTCCACCCTTGGCTTGAAGAAGAGTCATCGCTTCCGCCCCATCATTACCCATGCCGGTCATCAACACCCCAATCAACTGACTGGCAGCCATATGGTTCAATGCGCTGCGTACCAAGCGATCCGCGCTGGGGTGCCAAGGATAGTCAACGGTCGAAGGTGCAGCCATCGCGACTAAACCGCCGCCGCGCCTTGACACGATAATGTCGGCATCGCCTCGCCCAATGTAGGCGCAGCCCGGCTCCAGCACCGTCGGTTTGCGGACCTCCGTCACCTTGACCTCGCATAGCCCGTCCAGTCGTCGCGCCAGCGGCCCGGTGAATGTCTCGGGCATATGCTGAGCCACCAATATTGGCCACGGAAACGAGGCCGGCAAACCGGCCAACAATGCCTCCAGTGCGGGTGGTCCGCCGGTCGAAACCCCTACCAGAACCATGCCATCCCCCGTTGCGGCCGCTCTTGTTACCTTCGGGGTACGGAAGGCGACGGGTTGCACGTTGCCGCTCATTCGGTGCCTAACGCGATCTCGGAGCCGCAGGGACCGTTTCAGCCGCACTCCGGCTGCCTGCCGTACTTTCTGAACCAATTCCGGTGCCATCTCGTCGATACGGAGCGATACGGCACCTGTGGGCTTGGCCACAAAATCGACGGCTCCAAGCCGGAGAGCCTCCAGGGTCGCGTTAGCGCCCTCGGCTGTCATGGATGAAACCATAATGACCGGGCATGGGTGTTCGATCATGATCCGGTCGAGACAAGCCAGCCCATCCATTTCGGGCATGTGCACATCAAGCGTTACAACATCGGGTACCGAGGCCGCGATCGACGCCAGAGCTTCTTTTCCATTGCGAGCGAACGACACGCCGAAATCCGGCTGCTCAGCAAAAACCTTTCCGATCAATTTCCGGACTAACGCGGAGTCGTCCACGACAAGGACGTTGATCACCGGCGCGGCTGCTTGGTCGATTTGAACGAGGCGTCCTTGTTGAAGGAATCCAGCAAGCTCCGCTCGGCACGACTAAGCAATTCCGCAGGGTCGAGCAGCAGCAGCATCCTGCCTGCCGCCTCAAGATTGATGACGGAGCGCACCAGTCCAGCCGCCTCGCCGGCAAAATCGGGTGCCGGTTTGATCGCTTCGGGGGCGCACCGCAAAACCTCAGTAACGCTATCGACGATAAGCCCCGCGCGATGCTCTTCAGACCGCACCACCACGAGCCTTCGGCCGGTCGTTTCTTCGATGGCAGGCATATCGAAACGACGACGCTGGTCAACGACCGGAAGCACGACGCCCCGGAGATTGACGACGCCCTCCAGAAATTTGGGCGTCTTTGGCAATCTGGTGATCTGGTCCGGAACGCGGGCGACTTCATCGACGGCATCGATTGGAAGGGCAAATTCATTGTCGTTTAGTTTGAATGCAAGGACGCGCAAGTCCTGGTTGAGCGCCTCGCCTGGCCGAGTTGCTGTCGAATTCATTGCGAGATCGGTACCGGTCAATTTCTGCATAACTTCTTCCCGAAAAAGACGGTCCGGAACAAGAACAGAGATCAATCGTGCTCTGTCGGCCCGATAGATTTCGGCAATCTGAGCTTCCCCGCCCGCACGCGCATTCAGGATTGGAGGTGCCTTCTCAAGCAGACTTGGATTGACGGTGAGAAGCGATCTGGTTCCGTCGACCACCAAACCGACAGAAGTCTTGCCAACCGTGGTAACGATAACCTTGCATCTTGAAAGGGACGCAGAAGGTAGTCCCAGCAATACCCTCATGGACATTAGCGGCAGCAGCGTTTCCCGATATGGCATGACGCCCATAACTGCGTCGTCGCTTCCGGGGATATGGGTCAGGTTACCGGGGGCGACCACGATCTCCTGCACGGTCCGTAAATCCAGTGCGTATTCTTGCCCTGCGACATCAAAAGTCACCAATCGCCGACGCTCGTCCATATTTGGCCGCGCCTGGTTGGCCTTCGCAGCCACGACAACGGAAGCTGTTCGCTTTGACGCCCCTTCAGGGAATGAGCGAGCAAGAAGCGCCTGGATATCGAGTATCTTGGTGACTTTGCCACCGGTCTGAAAGATTCCGCGCAACTCCTCCCCGGCAAGGGCTGATAGTTCGGTGTCTTCGCTCTTGACCTCGGACTCCGGCACCGTCACCAACGCCGCTACCTCGTCGACCGCCAAAGCAACCGGCGTTGCTCCGTCCAGCACGATCAACCTTGAAATCGACGTGGCTGCGGCTTCAGCGCGACCGAGCAGTGAGCGTACCCCAGCCACGGGCATCACCACGCCCCGGAGATTGGCGAGCCCTAGCAGACTTTTGGGTGCCTGAGGAACCCGCGCAAGCGACGTCATGCGAATGACTTCCGCGACCTGACTGGACGGCAATGCATACAGCCGATCTTCCGACCGAAAGGTCAGATATCGCTGATTGCCGTTCTGCCTGCTATCAGCCATTCTGCTTCTTCAATTCGTCGGACAAGGAGGCAATCTCTTCGATAGCTGCCGCAAGATCGTCCGCTCCCTGAGCCTGTTGGGCTGATGCGGTCGCGGCCTGGCGCGATGCTGAATTCGCCTGTTCCGCCGCCGCGGCTATCTGCCTGGCAGCAGCCGCAGTTTCGCCCGAAGCGGCGAGAATTGCTTCTGCCCCCTGCAAGATGGAGCGGTTGGCAGCGCCCAGCGATGCCATGTCACCTTTAACGTTTTCCAGGATCTTGATGACGGCGCGGTTATTTTGGACTTCAAGTTCACCGGCAGAAATAATCTGTTCGAGATCTCGTCGCAATATAACTATCTGGTCGAGAATACTTCTGACGCTGTCCTTCACGCGCTCGACACTTTCGGATGCTTCGCGGGCTAAACCGCGAATGTCGTTCGACACCAGCGCAAAACCTTGGCCGGCATCGCCTGCACGCGCGGCCTCGACAGCTCCGCTGACCGCAAGCATGCTGGTCTGAATCGTAACAAGCGCGATTGACTCGACGATCTTCTCGATTTTGCGTCCTACTAACTCAAGTTGAATAACAGCAGTCAAGCTACTGCGCGTTTGCTCAAGAGCGTCGCCGACTCCGGCAATCAATTCTTCAATGGAAGTTCGACTCTTTATCAGAGCGTTGTCCATCGTGGTCACTCGCTCATTGGCCAGCCGACTCTTGTCCTGCCCAACCCTGGCGCTCTTCTCGATTTGAACCAAAGCGGCCGAGGTCTGCTGCGCTGCAGCGGCCTGCTGCTGGGATCCGCGACTGATCTGTTCGACTGCGGTTGATATTTGAGTGGCAGCACTCGATAGTTCCTGGATTGTTGCAGAAAGCTCTTCTGCGGTACTGGCGATTTGTTCTGCTGCAGACCCGGCGGCGCTGCCGGCGCGAAGCTGCTCGGAAAGTGAAGCAAGACCTTGCGCCGCTTTCTGTCCTTGATCCAGTGCCTCGGATTGTTGACGGATGGCCGTCTGCGCTTCGTTGGCCGCGGCCGACTGCTCCTCGGCCGCACCAGCGACAAGCTCAGCCCCCTTTTGCGCCTCAATAATCGCGCGCTCGGCCTCAATCGAGGCCGTCAGCGTATCTTGAGAGCTGTTCGCCAACGTTGTCATGTCCTTGCGCACGGCAACCAGCGCCTCTGCAACGAGCGATCCGACTTTGGACTGCGCTATCGCAACGCTTGCCGCGGTCGTGATGAGTTCCACTGCTCCTCTGACGTTCGACGTGATCTCTTCCGCAAGACCTTGGACCTCCATGGCGCTCTTGTCGGACACTTCCGCAAGGGCGCGAACTTCTTCGGCGACAACAGCAAAACCGCGACCATGGTCGCCAGCCCGCGCAGCTTCAATCGCTGCGTTCAGGGCCAGCAGGTTGGTCTGGTCGGAAATCCGACTCACTGTCCCCGTAATCGCGCTCACGTCCTGAGCACGGCGCTCCAGTTCGTTGATAAGCTTCCCTGATGCGACTTGCCGTTCGGCGTTCTTTTCGATGGCTTGGACGGATGCAGAAATCTGAGTCGTCGCCTCAGCCAGCAAAACCTGCGTGGCCTCGGTCCGCCGGCGCGAACTCTCTGCTTCGCTGCGAGCGACGGCGAGATTGGTTGAAACGCTCTTGATAGCCGCTAACTGTTCCTGAGATGCACCGGCTGCCTCCTCAGCGCCGGCCGAAATCTGCTCCATCGACCGCCGGAGTTCTTCGGCGGCGGCGGACGCCTCGGTCAGGCCGCTGGCGAGTTCCTCGGTAGCCGCGGCGATCCGCTCAGCGACCTTTTCCTGGTGGGGTTCTTTTTCTTTGTGCGGTCCTCTGGCTGCCACACTCGCTCCGGCTCGCCCGTTAACCGAGGGAGCACCTGCACCAGCGGGCTTTTCTGATGCCAAATCACCCTTGCCCGACTTGGTAATTTTGGTCGTTTTGACTAGGGACATCAGGCATCTCGACACGTTGGGTTACAGGCAATGCCGCATTCTTCCGAGGTCCAAGAGCCGATGTCTATGGTCTTGTTAGGCGAGGCGCCGGCAAGAGCTCAAAATGATCCAAAACCTGGTTAACAGCGCAGTGCACCACGAGCTCGTCCGCCATGCCCGACACCGCGACCGCCGCCCCGCACGCGGCATCTAGGCAAGCCGATGCTGAAGCACTTTCCATCACGAAGCTCAGATCACTATCGGATAACAGCGACCGATTTCGACCCAACGACCTTAGCATTTTTCAAAGTCGTCAAAGCGGTCACCGCGAATTGCCAATCAATATCCTTCGCACGAAATGGGACACTAAGGTGATGTCCCTGGCAAGGAGGTCATCGATGCTGCTTCAGGATCGAGTTCCAAATCTCGCGCCTTCGTCCACCGCTGGGAGGTGACACGGTTCCGTTCTGTGTACGCTCACGCTTGCTATTTTTGGATTTTCTTTGATCTTCCGGTGCACACATCGTGCACACGCTGCCTTCTAACCCATTGAATCAATTGAACACTCGTTCCAATCCATCATCGGGGCGACGGAAAAGCGATAGTCTTGATGCTTCAACAGCCTCGAATACTTTCTTAATGGGATGCACCGCGAACATGTATACCCTAGACCAAACGGAAATTGCGCGCGTTGGTATCCCGTTTGACCTCTCGGAGCGCTGCGGGAGGGAGCGGCATAGTGTGCCTGTATGCGTCACCTTCTCTTTTGACGGAGCTCGGCGTCGAGCGCCAGTAGCTCGCATCCGCTGATCACCGCGGTCAAAGCATCGCCAATAAACGCATCCCTGCGGTGCAAAGCCAGTAGGCCACAAACTGCACGTCGGCCGGTCCGGTTTCCGCTCCGAAGATTGCATATGGACGACACGGAGGCAGATGGTCCACATTGTCGGTCGCGTCCAGTCCTTACCCGATGGAGAGTCGTCCGTGATTGCTTCAAGTCGTATGCTTGTTGCCGATTGTTTTGACGTCGGTCACGGCCCCAAGCGCCTTCACTCGGGAGGCCGAAAAGACGCGGCACGATGAGCGCGCCATCTCGCCGGCTGGAGCAAACCGCTCGCCTCACCGCGCTGGTTTCCGGTCTTGTTCTATTCGCTTTCGCAGCCGCTGAGCTCTGCAACGACGCGATCGGTCTGGTGTCGCTGGAAGCGATGGGCGACATCGCGGCGCGGCGAACGGCGCTCATGCGGTCTTGGCCCGGCGCCGCGCTGCTGTCCCTCGCATTTCTCAGTCATGCCGGCACGACGCTGTGGTTCGTCGCCCGCCGGGCAACGTTGCGCATGTCGATCTGGGATGCCGTCCAGACGATCAGCGGCATCCTCGTTCCGTTGCTGCTCCTCCCCTACGTCATCGACACATGGGGGGCGCGTGTGCTTTTCGGGGTCGACGACGATTCGCTCTATCGGCTGGCCAAACTGTGGCCCGAGCATGCGTTTTTCTACGTCGTCCTGATCGTGGTGTTATGGGGCCATGGCTGCCTGGGTCTTCATCAATGGCTCAAGCTACGGCCGAGATACGCGGCCATCGCGCCGGTTCTGGGGGTCCTGGCGTTGGCGGTGCCGATTGCGGCAATTGCCGGACTGGTCGCTGCCGCCCGGGTTGTCAGCGTGCTGATGGCCGACGAAGCGTTTGCCGGACAGGTTCGTGCGGCGACGCGGTGGCCTTCGGCCGCGGCGGAGGACGCGCTGTCGCGATGGCGCCTGACCGCGGTGTCGGCCTACGCCGCCCTGCTGGTGGCGGTGGCTGGCGCACTTATTGCGCGGTTTCTGAGGATCGTGGTCGCGCCCAAGATTGACGTCACTTATGTCAACGGCCCCAGCCTCAAGGCTTCGACGGGCCAACCTTGTTGGAGATCAGCCTCATCCATGCGGTACCGCATGCCAACAGCTGCGGCGGGCGCGGCCGCTGCAACGCGTGCAGCGTGCGAATCGAGCAAGGCGAGGCTTCGCTGCCTCCCCGCACGGCCTCAGAACTTGAGATGCTTGGTGGGGGCGATCACCTCATACGGCTTGCATGTCAGATCCGGCCCGCTGCGGCGCTGACGGTCACGCGGCTCGCGCACACCGCCGATGCGGTCGCGACGGAGCCCGAGCTCGATTCGGCCGGGATCGAGCGGCAGGTCGCAGCGCTCCGCGTCCAATTGAGAATCAAGCTGCGCTGGTCAGCGCGCGACGAGCCTACGACGCGATTTTCCTGTTGAACGAATTCCTCGATATGGCCCACGCCGCGGTGACAAACCAGAAAGGCTGGATCGTTCGGGAGACCGAGGGTGGAATCATTGCCGTGTTTGGGCGGGATGAAACCGCGCAAGCCGCATGCCGCGCCGCGGTCGCAGCGAGCGCTGACATCGATGTCGCGCTTGACCGAATGAACGAAAAGTTCGCAGCCGAGTTGGGCCAGCCGATCTCCGTCGCCATGGGATTGGCCTACGGCGCGGTCTATCTCGGCCGGATTGGCGCGGGACCCGCAAAGCCCCTCACCGCGATCGGGCCGGTGATCGATGCAGCAAGCGGTCTCGCCAGCCATGCTGAATTGCGCGGGAGCCAGCTCTTGTGCGATCCAGCTGCGTTTCAGGCCGGCGGCCTCGATGCCACCGGGTTTGAGCTCGTGTCCCTGACGGCCGAAAGTGGAGACACAAGCAAGGTGTTCGCTACCGGCCGTGCGCGACTGGGTGCCCCGGATAATAATCAATATGGAAGGTGAGCCGCAGCGATCTGCGATCCACCTTCACACTTTCAGAACGACGGCCCGACGGGCCTATGATCATTTCTCCCGGAAAGTCTTGGAGAAGCTGCTCATCAGTGGCCCGAGGAAATAGGCGAATGCGGTTCGTTCGCCGGTCGAGATTATCACGTCGGCCTGCATGCCCGGCTGGATCTTCTTGGCGATATTTTCCGGCACGGCCTTGTAGTCGATGACCACCTTGGCGGAGAAATACGGCTGCTGTTGCTGCTGACCGCCGGCCTGGTCGACCACGGCATCGGGCGCCACGCTGACTACCTTGCCGAGGATGACCGACACTTGCCGCGTCGAGAAGTTGGGGAAGCGTACTTCCGCCGTCTGACCGATCTCGACGCTTTCGATATCGCTTGGTGAAACACGCGCTGTGACCATAAGCCCCTCTCCGAGCGGCACGACTTCGGCCAGGATTTCTCCGGGCTTTACGACCGCACCGACCCCGTGCACTTTCAGGCCGAGCACGGTGCCGCTCCGCGGGGCCCGAACATCGACGCGGGTCAGGACGTCCTCGGCCATCACGATCTTCTCCCGTGCATCCGACATCTTGGAGCGGACGTCGTTCAGCGCGGTCGAGACCTCGTCGTCGAATTTGAATCGGGTTTGCTTGATCTGAAGTTTCGCTTCTTCGACGCCTTTGGCGAGGCGCACGATGTCGCTTTCGGCAAGGCCAAAATCGCCCTCGACGCGGTTCGCGTCGCGTTCAAGCGCGAGATATTTATTGCGGGCATAATAGCCCTTGGCGACCAGCGGAAACACGGTGGTCATCTCGCTTTGGTAGCTCGCCATCTGGGCTGCAAGCGAATCTCGCTGGCGCTGGCGTCCGGTGATGTCCTGCTGCTTCTGCTCGATCTGGGCAGCGAGAATGCCGACCTGGCCATCAAGCGACTGCCGGCGCTCACGAAACTGCCGTTCCTGGTCCCTGATCGCCATGTCGGTCTCGCCGACGTTGCGGCGTGCCAGCAGGTGGGCCGGAAATTTGATCTCATCGGCCCGCGTCTGCTCGGCGACGAGACGGGCTTCCTGGGCCAGTTGGGCGTTGATCTGCTTGCGCAGCAGGTCGAGATTGGCCTGGGCGTTGGTTGGCTGCAGGCGGAAGAGAACGTCGCCTTCCTTCACCTGCTGCGCATCGCGGACCAGGATTTCCCGGACGATGCCGCCTTCGAGGTGCTGGACCGGCTTGTTGTTGCTCTCAACGGCGACCTGGCCTTGCGCGACAGCGGCGCGATCGAGTGGGGCCAATGCCGCCCAGACGCCGAAGCCCCCAAATACCAGCGCGATCGCGGCAAAGCCGAGCCGGCCGTAGCCGCGATGGTCATCGATTGGTGTTTCGACGGGAAATTGGCCTGACGTGTCCAGTGTAAGGGCGGTCATGGTTGTCCTCCGTGAGCATGAGCGTGATGTCGCCATCTAGCGCGATGGAACCTGTTCGCACGTGACCGACATCACACGGTCAGATCCGGGATGCCGCCCGTAGGGCGGCAGCCGAACCAAACCTTTGTGACGTTCATCACAATCGGTCTGTTCCCACCGTGCCAAAACGTCATCCAGCCGATGGAGAACAATCATGGCCACGCAGACCAACAACCGCTCGCCGCTCACCAACGCCCTGAAAGCCTGCTATCCCGCCTTGGGGACGACATTCATTCTCAGCATGTTCATCAATGCGGCCATGCTCGCATCGCCGCTGTATTCGATGCAGGTCTATGACCGCGTCCTGACAAGTCGCAACATCAGCACGCTGGTCATGCTGACATTGATCGTCGGCATATTCCTCATCCTTTACGGCGTGCTTGAGTTTACCCGGTCGGGCGTGCTGGCGCGGGCCGGCGCCAAGTTCGAAAGCGCTTTGCGACGGCCGCTCTTTGAAACCATGATGAAGGCCGAGCTGTCGCCGCAGCACCGGCTCGGTCAGCAGACGATCCGCGACGCCGAAACGATCCGCGAATGCATCACCGGCGGCGTCGCGGCAATCATCTGCGACCTGCCCTGGACGCCGGTTTTCGTCGTGCTCTGCTTCATGCAGCACTTCGTGCTCGGCACGGTGGCGCTTGTCGGCGCGTTGGTCCTCTTCAGTCTTGCCGTCGCCACCGAGTTCTACACGCGCTCCGGCGTCAACGAAGCGGGCCGGCTGGCCAACGAGGCCAATCGCTTCGCCGCCTCCGCGCTTCGCAACGGCGAGGTCGTGCGCGGCCTCGGCATGGGCGATGTCGTGCTCGATCGCTGGAGCGGCGCGCAATATGCCCATATCGCCGTTCATAGCGCCGCCACCGAACGCGGGGCAGCGCTTCACGCCCTCGTCAAATTCGTCCGTCTCACGGTTCAGATCAGCATGCTCTGTGCCGGTGCGTGGCTCGCCATCGACAAGGAGATTTCGCCCGGCGCCATGATGGCCGCCTCCATCATCATGGGACGCGCGCTTGCTCCGATCGAACAGATCGTCGGCCAGTGGAAGCGCATCGTTGCCTTCCGGACCTCCTTCAACCGCCTTGAAAACCTGTTCCAGGCGCTCCCGCTTGGCGAAGCGCCGACCGCACTGCCCGCGCCAAAGGGCCACATCGAGGTCACCAACGCGGTGATCTTTCCGCCCAACGCGACCCGTCCGGCGGTCAAAGGGGTTTCGCTCAGCCTCAAGGCGGGCGAGAGCATGGCAATCGTCGGCGCCTCGGCGAGCGGCAAGTCGACCCTGGCCCGTGCTCTCGCCGGCGTATGGCCGCTGCGCGACGGCACGGTACGGATCGACGGTGCGGAATACGGCCAATGGGACCAGAACGCGCTCGGCAAGCATATTGGCTACCTGCCTCAGGATATCGAGCTGTTCGCCGGTACGGTGGCCGATAACATTGCCCGCCTCGGTAAAGTCGACCCCAAGGCCGTCGTCGCCGCCGCCCAGGCCGCAGGTGCCCATGAGGTGATCCTGCGTCTGCCGAACGGCTACGACACCGTGCTTGGCGAAGGCGGTGTAGCGCTGTCCGGCGGCATGCGCCAGCGGGTTGGTCTCGCCCGTGCACTCTATGGCTGCCCGCGCCTCGTAATCCTGGACGAGCCCAACTCCAACCTCGACGAGGAAGGCGAGAAGGCGCTGGGCCGGGCAATGGCGGCGATGAAGGCTGCCGGCTGCACGGTGATCGCAGTGACCCACCGCAACCTGCTTTTGGCCCATGTCGACAAGCTGATGGTGATGTCGTTCGGACAGGTGATCGCGCAAGGCCCGCGTGACGAGGTGATCGCCAATATCCGCGGCCACAAAGTTGCGCTTGCGGCGACTGCCGAACGCGCTGTGAGCAACGTCACAGCGGCGGCCTGAGGACGGGCTAGGTTCGCGCCACATACCTTATACTTTGGGGAGAAGGTCGATGAGCAAGTTCTGGGTCATGGGAGGAGCGATCATGGCGGTATCGGTCGCCGTTATGGCCTGGAACACGCAACCGGTTCGTTCGTCGGAAAGCTTGCTGAGCAAAGCGCAGTCGGAATTTGCCATGAAGGCACGAGATGCATTGATGCAGCGCTACATGGCGCAATCCGCGACAGCGTCAGCGGCCGCTGTAGCGCCGAAATCGACAGCGCTATTGCCTTACGCGGTTGCGTCATTGGAGCCGGTTGCGGCTCCGATGGTCGTCGCCCGCAAAACGTCCCTTGAAGCCATCGCGCCGCAGCCGCAAACGGTGACCGTCGCCCCCCTCGATGCACCGATCGCAATGCAGGAGGTGGCGCCGCCGCCCCCAGTCGCTCTGCCCGATCCGTCGGCTGACGGCACCCCGGCAACGAAAATGCAGATCGCGTCGCTGCCGGATGAACCCCAGATGTCCCTATCGCCGAAGCCGATTGCAGAAGCTGCGCCGGTGTCCGAGCTCGCCAAGGCCGATAGGCCAATCGTCACCCCGACGTCTGTGGCCCCTCGGCGGCAGACGAAGGCTGCGCACAATACGCGTCACAAACAGGAACAGCCCATCACGAACACTGTCGTTCATCGTTCCAAACGCACGGCATCGAGAACTTTGACGCCACGCGATCTCGAGTCCTTGCGCGCCCGCTCGCCGGAACTCGCCGCGGCAATCGCCCGGTATATGTAACTGTCGAGAAACAGTCCCGTTAAGGGCGGAGCGAGATGCCTCCGCCTCTTTTCTTCGAAAAAGCTGCCAACGAATCGCAGCACTGCGTCCGGCAGCCCGTCATCTTGCCGCTTTGCGTTGTCCCGACCTCAGTTCGATTTCGCGGTCCGATGACGATGCGACGCGTGAAAGGATGATCACGACAATGCAGCTATCAGATCCTCGGCGCGGGTCACCATCGCAACGTTCTGGATCGCATAGTTCACCGCAGCGAGGTGCCATTCGGCGTTCATCGTCGAGCAGCAATCCTCAGGCACGACCATGTAGAACCCCTTGTCCGCGCCGGTGCGGGCGGTATGTTCGATCGACATGTTGGTCCAGGCACCGGTGACGATGACGAAATCGCGTCCAGCCGATTTCAGCATCGCCTCCAGTCTTGTGCCCTCCCAAGCGCTCATTCGCATTTTCTCCACCACCTGATCGCCGGCTTGCGGCTCCAGCCCCGGTACCGGCGCAGCGCCCCACGTGCCGCGCACCAATGCTTTTGCATCGATTAATCCCTCGAACAGCGGCGCATTCGCCGTCACGCCCGGCGCGCCCGGCTCGACCACGAACCAGACGTGAATCACCAGGACGCCGCGGGCACGCGCAGCCTCCGCGAGCCGCTTTGCGTTGGCGATGGCGTTCTGTTCGCGGCAATGCGCCGGCGAGCCGGACGACGCAAAGGCGCCGCCGTCCATCACCACGTCGTTTTGCATGTCCTGAATGATCAGCGCGCATCGCATCGGATCGACCGCGTAGCCGGGCTCGGCGAGCGTGGCGCCAGACCCGCTGACTGTCGTCACCGCAACCGGCGCCGGCTGGGCTGCGGCCGGTGCATTTTGGCTGGCACGCATGTAGGGCTCGTTGCGCGGCCCGACCTTCACCGGCACCGCATAGACCGAATGCGTCGCGGTGATGTAGAGCGTGCGCCAATCTGGTCCGCCCCAGGTCAGGTTGCTGACCAGTTCAGGAACGCGCAGCTTGCCGATCAACCTGCCGTCCGCCGCATAGACCCAGATTCCGCCCGGCGCCGAAACCCAGACATTGCCGAGCGTGTCGCACTTCATGCCGTCCGGCACGCCGGGCTCGGTGGCCGAGACGATGTTGGAGGCAAACACCCGCCCGTTGCGGAGGCCGCCACCGGCATCGACGTCGAACACGCGGATCAGATGCTTGACGGTATCGTTGACGTATAGTCGCTGCTCATCCGGCGAAAAGCACAACCCGTTCGGCTGATCGAACAGATAGCGGTCGACCAGCAATTCCGGCGGGCCGCCGCGGGGCGGTACGCGATAGACGCCCTGAAAGCCGAGCTGGCGCGGCCGTTCGACACCATAGACCGGCATCCGGCCGTACCACGGATCGGAAAAATAGATCCCGCCGTCGGACTTGACGCAGACGTCGTTCGGCGAATTCAGCTCCAGCCCGTCGAAATGCGACGCCAGGATCTCGCGCCGGCCGTCGGGGCGTTCGCGCACCAGCGTGGAGGTGGCATGTTCGCAGACGATCAGGTTCAGCCCGGCATCATAGGTCATGCCGTTGCACTTGTTGGCCGGACGCTTCGCCTCGCGGATGCCCTGCCCGTCGAGACGGCGGCGCACGTCGCCCGGCATGTCGGAGAACAGAAGATCATGCGCCTTCGGGTGCCAGACCGGACCTTCCGTGAACTGGAATCCGGTGCCGGCCTGCCGCACCGGCGCCCACAGGTCGATCAGTTCGGCAAAGGAAGGGCGCAGCGCGATATGCGTGGTCATCGCTGGCCTCCGAACTCGGCGCTCACGCCGCAAACCAATTGCGTGACGGCAGCGATTGCACGATCGGTCCCGGCACCGCCATGTCGAGCCGTCCCACGACCTGGCCGTGCTCGATCTTGGCGGGTTTGTCATGCACCGGCAGCAGAAAGCGCGAACCGGAAAGCAGCCGTTTGATCGCGGCCTTCTCCTCGCGCTTGGTGTTGCCGTGGTTGCCGGTGGTGCGGGGCTCATTGTGATGCAGTTCGTGGAACGGGTTCACGATCTGGTCGTTGAAATCGTAGATCACGTCGCCGCATATGGTAGCGCGGCCCTCGGCGGTCTCGACATGGATGTTCATCGAGCCCTCGGTGTGGGCACCTGCCGCATCGACGGTGACGCCGGGGCAGACCTCGATCGGGCCGGACAGTTCGAGATCTTCCAGCCGCAGCGCGTGGCGCGTGTGCAGCCGGTCGATCAAATGCTTGATGTCAGGCGCCGGATATTGCGGATGCATCAGACCCGATACGGAGTATTCCAGTTCGCGCCGGTTCAGCAGCACCGTCGTGTTCATCGGGAACAGCTCGTCCTTGCCGGCGTGGTCGATGTGGAGATGGGTGTGCATGACGTAGCGCACGTCGCCCATCCGCACGCCATGCCTGGCGAGTTGGTTCTCAATCATGTTCTCATGATGCTGCAGCCCGCGCATGCCGAGGCTTTCCATGATCTGATTGTGGCGATAGCCGGTATCGACCACCATCGGCCACGGGCCTCCGAGGATCAGGAAGCCGTAAGTGTAGACCCGCCTGGTGCGCCCGCAATCGCGCCCCAGCACGAGAAAACTGGATTCCAGTTCGATGTCGCCGTAGTCCAGGATCTTGATTTCGAGCGCCATGTTGTTTCCCCTCGTTGAATCCTGTTGTTCCTGAGATCAGGCCAGCCGGTAAATGCCGGCGGCGGTATCGTGAAAGATCGCCTGCCGGTCGGCGACGGACAGCGTCTGCGTCGCCGTGCGATAGGCATCGAACAACGCCTCGTAGCGAGTCCAGAGTTTTTCGATCGGAAAGTTCGAGCCGAACATGCAGCGGCCGGCGCCGAACAGCCGGACGGTTTCGCCGACCACGAATCCGATATGCGCCGGGTCGTTGCGATGCAGGAACGTGCCGAGGCCGGACAGTTTCGCCACGACGTTGGGCCGCTGCGCCAGCAGCGCCATGCCGCCGCGCCAGGCCTCAAGGCCGGCCGGCAACAAATCCTCCAGCATGCCGGCGTGCTGCAAGACGAAGCTGACGCCGGGACAGGCAGCGGCAAGCTCGGCCGCACCAGCCATTTGCGGCGCGAACACCTGCAGATCGAAGGCCCAGCCATATTCGCTCAATCGCGCGATGTTGCGCCGGAGCGCGGGATCGCGCGCCAGATCCGGGCCCGATGCGAAGCGGTATTGCGGATTGTCGTGCCAGTGCAGCTGCATCCTGACGCCGCGTACCAACGGGAACGCTGCCAGTTGCTCCAGCTGAGGCCGTACATCCTCAACGGTGAAATCCGCATAGGCGACGACGGCGTGCGGCCAGCCGGTTTCCCGCGCGGCGTCGGTGACGTAGCGGACCTCGTCGACGAAGCGTTCCTTCGCCCAGTTCGCCTGCACATAGACCGACCGCGTGACGCCGGCGGCGGCGACGTCCGCCAGATATTCCGCGATGGTGTAGTCGCGACGGATCGGCTCGTAAGGTCCGAAGATCCGCGGCAGCATTGGACCGAGCAGCCAGGGCAGATCCTGCTGCCGCCAGATGTGATGATGCGAATCGACGCAGCCAGGCGCGGGCTGAATCATCGAGCGGCCCTCCGTCGTGACAGATCGAGAACGTGCCGGCAGAGCCGTTCCGTCGTCGCGCCGTTGGCGACGCTGTCGAGCAGCGGCAGCACCGCGCGAAGTGCGGCGGTCTCCGGTCGATAATCGGCCGCGGCGGCCAGCGGCGTCAGCCAGTCGATCCGCCAGGCGCGCGCGGCGAGATGGCCGACCGCGCGGATCATCTG
>JACDAG010000230.1 GCA_013695565.1 Bradyrhizobium sp. | reverse complement strand
GCGCGGATGATCCAGCGCCGGAACGCGACGAAGTCGCGCTGGCCGGAGCGGAATTCGCGATAGAGCAGATACCAGCGCATGCCCTTGGGCACGCTTTGGGCAAACGGCGCCACCAGCCGTCCGGCGGCGAGGTCGTCGTCGATATAGGGGCGGATGCCCATCGCGATGCCGAGGCCGTCGACCGCGGCCTGCAGCGCCTGGCCGTAGAATTGAAACTCCGGTCCGCGTGCGCTGACGCGGGCGACGCCGGCGGCCTTCAGCCATGACGGCCAATCATCCGGCGAATGCGCAACGCGGAGCAAGGTCGGTCCCTTCAAATCACCGGGCCGTTTCAGTGAACTCCCGAGCCTTGGCGAGCAGACCGGCAGCAGATCGGCGGCGAACAACGGTTCGGCGGTGAGCCCGGGCCATTCGCCGTCGCCGAGCTGGATGCCGCAGCTCCAGTCCTCCCCGAACGGCGCGGCCGCGCCGCCGGTGGTGATGCGGACGTCGATAGTGGGTTCTTCTTTACGAAAATCCGTCAGCCGCGGAATCAGCCAGCGCATCGCAAAGGTCGGCCCGACGCCGATGGTCAGCACGCGGACGGTGGAGGGCGCGGTGACCTGCGCGGTGAGGCTTGCCAGCGCATCGAAGATCGGCGTCAGCCCGCTCTGATAGGCGCGCCCCGCCGCTGTCGTGACGAGGCGGTTGGCCTTGCGCTCGAACAGCGCAACACCGAGCCGGTCTTCCAGGAGATGCACCATCCGGCTGATCGCCGCCGCCGAGACGTTGAGCTCATGACCCGCCGCCGCGAAGCTGCCGCTGCGCGCCGCGGCCTCGAATGCCTTGATGCCGTTGAGAAAGAGCAGCCGCCGCATCCGAACCCACCCTCAGGAAAACTTATGGCAGGGCAAGATAACTCAGTTTGCGCAGCAACGCCAAGCGCGGCAAAACCATAACCGGAGATTCGAATGACGCCGCCTCTGATTGCAGGTCTGGGTTTGCTGATGGTCGCGACGGCTTTCCTGTCGGGCCTGTTCGGCATGGCCGGCGGCATGATCCTGATCGGCGTGCTGTTGACCCTGATGCCGCTGCCGACGGCGATGGTGCTGCACGCGATCACGCAGATGGCGTCCAACGGCTGGCGCGCCTTCCTGTGGCGCGCGCATATCCGCTGGCGGCCGGTGTGCGTGTATCTGATCGGCTGCGCGCTGGCGCTCGGCGTCTGGTCGCTGACACGTTATGTGCCGGACAAGCCGATTGCGCTGTTGCTGCTCGGGATCACGCCGTTCATGGCGCGGCTGATGCCGACGAATTTGAAGCCGAACCCCGACAGTATCTGGCAGGGCAGTTTCTACGGCTTCATCTGCATGGGCTTGATGCTGATGACCGGAGTCTCCGGCCCATTGATGGATACGTTCTTCCTCGGCGGCAAGTTCGACCGCCGCGAGATCGTCGCGACCAAGGCGACCTGCCAGGTCGCGAGTCATCTCGTCAAGCTGGTCTATTTCGGCGGCATCATCGACCAGGCCGCGACGCTCGATCCGGTGCTGGCGGCGGTGGCGATCGCGGCCTCGATGCTCGGCACCACGCTGGCGCGGCGCATCCTGGAAGCGATGAGCGACGCGCAGTTCCGTACCTGGGCGGGACGGCTGATCACCACCGTGGCCGGCTATTACATCCTCTATGGCGGCTGGCTGCTGGTCACGCGCTCCAGCGCCATGGCTTTCTAGTCGAATGGCTTTCTAGTCGAATTGCTTTAGTCGGAATTTTCGAAGGGAGAAGGATCGATGACCGAGACGTCAGATGCGCTGGTGCTCGATCTCGTCGAATGGGTGGCGCGCGAGCCGCGGCTGTATGCCGATGTGATCGAGACCTGGCGCACCTCATGCCCACGGCTGACGATCTGGGAAGACGCGGTCGATCGCGGCTATGTCGCGCGCCGGCCGACGGTCGAGGGGTTGCGCGTCGCGATCACCGAAGGCGGTGCAAAATTCCTGCGCGAGCACGGCCGCGCGAACTGATTTCTCACCGCGCCGCCCGGTCATCACATTCGCGCGCGCGGGGCCAATTGCATTGACTTCGCGGCGCGACCTGCCACATTCATGCACCCGCATCTTTTTTGCGATGCCAGCGATGCCCCGATTTCATCACAGCAGGACCGTGTCATGATCGATCTTCATTACTGGACCACGCCGAACGGCCACAAGATAACGATGTTCCTCGAAGAGACCGGGCTGAAATACAAGATTTTCCCGGTGCAGATCGGCAAGGGCGAACAGTTCAAGCCGGAGTTTTTGGCGATCTCGCCGAACAACCGTATTCCCGCGATGGTCGATCACGAGCCCAAAGGGACTGACAAGGGCGGCGGAAAGCCGATCTCGGTGTTCGAGTCCGGCGCGATGCTGCTGTATCTGGCGGAGAAGACCGGCAAGTTCCTGCCCGCCGATCTCTCTGCCCGCTACGACGCCATCCAGTGGACGTTCTGGCAGATGGGCGGGCTCGGCCCGATGGCAGGGCAAAACCATCATTTCCGCAACTACGCCCAGGAGAAAATCAAATACGCGATCGACCGCTATGTGAATGAAACCAACCGGCTCTACGGCGTGCTGAACAAGCGCCTCGCCGATCGCGAATTCATCGCCGGCGATTACTCGATCGCGGACATGGCGAGCTATCCCTGGATCGTGCCCTACAAGAACCAGGATCAGAACATCGACGACTTCCCGCATCTGAAGCGCTGGCTCGAAACCATCCGCGTGCGGCCCGCGACCGAGCGCGCCTATGCGCTGGCGAAAGAGATCAATCCGAATTTCGGCCAGCCCGTCAACCGCACCGAGGAGGAGCGCCGGGTGTTGTTCGGGCAAACGGCGGCGGTGGTGCGGTAGGGCGCGCGTCTCTATCCCCGTCATTGCGAGCGCCTGCGAAGCAATCCATCTTGCCGCGTAACAAAGTGTGGATTGCTTCGCTACGCTCGCAATGACGGTCGCTAGGAATGGCGCATGAACCCGCCGAGCGTCCGCAGCACCTCAAGCACCGAGTTGAGATTCGGCACCACCGCCGCGCATCGCGCGCGCGACTCGTCGGTCGGCGGTACCATGTCCGGCACCATGATGGTGATCGTGCCTGCGGCATGCGCTGATGTCACGCCGTGGTTGGAATCTTCGACGGCGACGCAGAGTTCTGCGCCGAGACCGAACCGCGATGCGGCCAGCAGATACAGATCGGGGCTCGGCTTGCCACGGGTGACGTCGTCGCGGGTCAGGATGGTTTCGAAACGCCCACGAATTCCGGCAAGCGTCAGATGCGCTTCCGCCGTGCGCCGCGACGACGAGGTCACGATCGCCATTGGGCATTCGGCGCTCTGCAGCGCGTCCAGCAATTCGACAGCGCCACGTTTGAGCGGCAAGCCGGCTTCAAGAATTTCGTCCCGCCGCGCAAGGAAAGCCTTGTTGATGTCAGCCAAGGGAAAACTCTCGCCATAGCGAGCATGAAGCAGGGCTTCGCAGTCCGGACCGGGCAGGCCGACCATCGCGTAACACAGCGTCTCGACATCATCCCTGTAACCGAACGCGCCGAGCGCGGCGACGAGGCTGTCGAAATAAACCCGCTCGGTATCGATCAGCGTTCCATCCATGTCGAGCAGGACCGCCCGGACGTCCCAGATGTCCGTCACGTCGCAGCCGGGCTGGCGGCGCGTGCCGCCGCCTTGCGCAGGCAATCCGGGCACAGGCAATCGCTGCCGTCCAGCGGCATCGGCATGCGGAAGGTTTCTTCGCTGCACCAGCACGGTCCGGACAGGCTGCAGCTGAATTCGGTGCCACAGCCGGCGCAGGCGAGGCGGCGCGAGAGAGAAATTTCTGACCGATTTGTCATGAAACGGACTGTTTTCCGACCGGGTTCTAATTCGGGGTTCATCCCGAAAGGCGTTATGCTCTCGATGGCCTCTAGAGCAAATCATATACCGGGGAAGTGCCGAGGGAAATTGGGCGTGCTGAAGGATCAGTTCGGTTTAGCAGAGCGCGTGCTGGCGGGAACGGTGTTTCCGGATAGCGCCGCGGTGAAGCCGATGAAGGGGCTGGTGGGGTAGCTACGTCGTCCCGGCGAACGCCGGGACCCATACGCCGCGGCCCGCGTCGTTGGAAAATGAAATAGCGACCAGGGTGCAAAACAACTACCGCTGGTGGTTATGGGTCCCGGCGTTCGCCGGGATGACGCTGTGGTTATTTCGGAGTACCTTACTTCGTTATCCCATCGATCTCCGCGATCTCCTGCGCACTCAGCTCCCAGCCGATCGCTTTCGCGTTCTGCTCGACCTGTTCGACGCGGGTGGCGCCGGCGATGACGCTGGCGACTTGCGGGCGCGAGGCGAGCCAGGAGAAGGCGAGCTCGAGCATGGTGTGGCCGCTCTTCTCGGCGAAGGCCTGCAGCTTTTCGACGATGTCCTCGTTGCGCGGCGTGACGTAGCGTTCCTTCAGCGCCGGGGCCTTGGCAAAGCGGGTATCGTCGGGTGCGGCGGCGCCGCGCTTGTATTTGCCGGTCAATAGCCCGCTCGCGAGCGGGAAGAACGGCAACAGGCCGAGCTTGTATTCTTGCGCGGCCGGCAGCAAATCCTTTTCGATGTCGCGCACCACGAGGCTGTATTCGTCCTGGCAGGACACGAAGCGATTGACGTTCATCTGGCGCGCGACCAGTTCGGCCTCGGCGATGCGCCACGCCGGAAAATTCGAGTTGCCGATGTAGCGCACCTTGCCCTGGCGCACGAGGTCGTCGAGCGCGCGCATGGTCTCCTCGATCGGCGTCAAGGGATCGTAATCATGCTGCTGGTAGAGATCGATGTAATCGGTCTTCAGCCGCGTCAGGCTGGCCTCGACCGCGGACATGATGTAGCGCCGCGAGGCGCCCTGTTTGGTGCCGTCCTTGCTCATCGGCTTGGAATATTTGGTCGCCAGCACGATGTCCTTGCGGCGGTCGCCGAGCACCGCGCCCAGCACGGTCTCGGAGCCGCCCATCCCGGCATAGATGTCGGCGGTGTCGAACAGGGTGATGCCGAGGTCGATCGCCTTGTGGATCACCTTGCGCGAGGCTTCGAGGTCGGTGCGCTGGCCGAAATTGTTGCAGCCGAGGCCGACGGCGGAAACGCGCAGGCCGGAGCCGCCGAGATTGCGAATTTGCATGGGAAATCCTGTGAGGGTGGGCGCGAGGAGGCCGCATTGTGGCCCGTGCCCCCTGCGCCCGCAAGGTGCGGTCTTACCGCGCGCGGCATGCCTGAGCAGCAGTTCCTGCGTAGCTCGGCACAAAAAAACGCGGCCCCGGTCAGACGCGGCGACTGACGGGGGCCGCTTGGGGCGCGTGATCCGAGACGGGGGGCCTGATCATACGCAGGCGCAACCTATCCGCGCTTTGTTACGCGTCCGTGACATCAGGATTTATCCACAGGCCGCTCAGATCAACTTGCGATAGACCACGATGCCGGTTTTCTCCGCCACCTTGTCGTAAAGCTGCATCGCGGTGTGATTTGTGTTGAAGGTGAACCAGTACACCCGCGGCGATCCGGCCAGCTTGGCCTGTTCGTAGACGCCGTTGATCAGCGCGCGCCCGACGCCCTTGCCGCGCGCGGCCTGGCTGGTGAAGAGATCCTGCAGATAGATGGTCGGATCGATCGCGGTCGTTGAGCGGTGAAACAGATAATGCACCAGCCCGAGCAGTTCGCCGTCGCGCTCGGCCACCAGCGCATGCACCGGCTCGTAGGCATCGAAGAAGCGCGCCCATGTCATCGCCGTGATGGCGGGATCGAGCGCGGTCGGTCCCGTCCGCTCGTAGAACGCGTTGTAGCCGTCCCACAGAGGAAGCCATTTCGCGTAATCCGCGCGGGTGACAAAGCGAATCGATACGTCGCCGGGCATGTTTGATTTCCGTGTTCGGGAATGGAGCGGCGTCGTCGACGCGCTGGCTGATCACGCCAGCCTACAGGCACGACCGCAACGGATCAATCGCGTGGAGCGCGCGTGTCAGTAGCGCGTGATCTGTCGCTTGTTTGTAGCTCGTGAAGTGTCGTGTTTTCGGTGCCCTGGAACAAAGGGGGCACGATGGGCACGGCATCCATTCACGAGGGTGTACGACGG
>JACDAG010000229.1 GCA_013695565.1 Bradyrhizobium sp. | reverse complement strand
GCCTACGCCTATCGCTGGTACCGCGTTGGAGGCTTGGACTACATCTTGAAGCGGACGGATATCGACGGCGTCAATGGTAACCATTCGAACTGAGCGCCAGGATATGTCGAGCATCCGTGCCGCAAATTTTGGCTTCGATCCCCTTGGCGGCACACGAAAAATCGGCATTGTGCGGCCATGACACAGGAAACCACAAACGAAACCCAAACCAAAGCTAAAGCCGGCGCGGCAATCATTCCCGTGACCCCGTTTCAACAAAACTGCATGCTGCTGTGGTGCGAAGCCACCCGGAAAGCGGTCGTGATCGATCCCGGCGGCGACGTTCCGCAGATTCAGGCGGCGATCAAACAGGCCGACGTCACCGTCGAGCAGATATGGCTCACCCACGGCCACATCGATCACGTCGGCGGCGCGGCCGAACTGCGCGACGCGTTGAAGGTGCCGATCGAAGGTCCTCATGCCGCGGACAAGTATCTGCTCGACAATGTCGAAATGAGCGGCAGGAGCTTCGGCATGACCGGCGTGCGCAATTTCGGGCCCGACCGCTGGCTCGACGAAGGCGATCAGGTCTCGATCGGTGACCTGACCTTCGACATCCTGCACTGTCCCGGCCATTCGCCGGGCAGCGTGGTGTTCTACAACAAGGAATTGCGCTTCGCCCATGTCGGCGACGTCCTGTTCGCCGGCTCGGTCGGGCGCACCGATCTGCCCGGCGGCAGCCACGCCACGCTGATCAACTCGATCAAGGAAAAGCTGTTGCCGCTCGGCGACGATGTCAGCTTCGTCTGCGGCCACGGTGCCGGCTCCAGCATCGGCCAGGAGCGGATGACCAATCCGTTCCTCACCGGCGAGATGTGAGCCGCAGTTAGTCCAGCAAAGTCGAAACGAGGCTTTCGCTATTTCATCAACCCGGCAGCCGTCAACGCACGGGTAATGACGGCGCCGACATCGATGCCGCGGCGCTGAGAGGCTTGCGGCTTGGCGGGATGCGCCGGCTTTGCGCTCGGCCATAGCAGGGTCGCAAGATCCGGGTCCGGCGCCGGCACCGGAACGGTCATCGCAATGGCACGCTCGCGCGCTACTCCCGTCGGCGCAGCCTTTGCGGTCTTTTGTTCGACCTTCTTTTCGATCTTCTCTTCGATTTTGGGCTGGCGAATCCGTTCGGTCAGGCCAAAGAAATTCGCGATGTGATAGGACGACGAAATTCCGGCTTCGATCAGGAACGCGCCTTCCGCACCATACGGCTCATCATTGCCGTTGATGCCAAGCGGCGTGCCATGGGCCATGTCGGTGATGGTGTAGGATTCGATGACGGTTTCGCCGTCGTCATTCCACCAGACGTCGCGGGGATGGCCGTCGATTTCACCTGATGACATCGGCTCATGCGGCAGTCCGTGCAGATCGAGCCACTGCTTGACGATCTCATCGGCATTGGCCGGGTTCACGGTGCGATCGGCGCTACCGTGCCAGACCGACAATTTCGGCCACGGGCCCTTGTGCGTGGAGGCGTTGCGAACGAGGTTGCCCAACTCGGTCGCGGGACGTGACGGCGATTGCATCATGCCGCTCAGCGCTTCCCGCACATTGCTGGCAATGCCGAAAGGAAGGCCGGCGATGACGGCGCCGCCGGCGAACAATTCCGGATAGGTCGCGAGCATCACCGTCGTCATGGCGCCGCCGGCCGAAAGCCCGGTTACGTAGATGCGGCGGGAATCGATGTTGTGATCGCCGACCATCCGCGCGATCATTTGCCGGATCGAGCCCGCCTCGCCGCTATCGCGCGCCACGTCTTCCGGATTGAACCAGTTGAAGCAGGTGTTGGCGTTGTTCGATGCCAGTTGTTCGGGCATCAGCAACGCAAAGCCATAGCGCTGTGCCAGCGTCGACCAGCCGGTGCCGAGATCGTAGCCGGCCGCGCTCTGACCGCAGCCATGCAGCACGACGACCAGCGCCGGCGCAGGCGAAAGGTGCTCCGGTACGAACGAAAACATCCGGAGCGCGCCCGGATTCGAGCCGAATTCGTTAATCTCGACCAGTGGGCTATGCGTAGCGCCCCGGCCATATCCCGGCAAGCCATTGAAGGTGCTCAGCTTCGGAAGATGGCGAAGAAATTCGACGTTCTTGATGAGGGACAACTGGCAGCTCCTGGAGGTGATCGTCCATACAACGTCACCTCAACCAGATAGTTGCTGCAGTGCAAAATAAAAAGGCCGTGCACTGTCATTCCCCAGAATTGAATTCTCGTTATCGACGTTGATTTGTCATCCGGCGGTCGCGCGCCGCATCCATGTCAGGAATGCGGCGCATGTCACGATCGACATCGTGAACAACGCACACGCAACAAGAAGTGCCAGCCGCGCCGAGCCTGCCGCTTCGATCGCAAAGAACACCGCGCCGATCGCAGCGACGCCGGCGGCGTTCGCAATCTGCGCAATGGTGCCATACATGCCGGAGCCGGCGCCCGCGCTCGCCGGCTTTACGGTCGAGAGCACCGCGCTCGACAACGGCGCCATCACCAACCCCTGGCCGTAGCCGAAAATCGTCAGCACCAGCGCCAGCGCGGTTGGCGATGGTGCGCTGACCCATTCGATCACAGCCACCAATGCGGCAAGGCCTGCGAGCTGCACCGCGCAGCCTTCGATCAACACAAGCGAGCCGCGATGCCTGGCGCGCACGCCGCTGTGACGCGACGCGATCACGAAGGTCAGCGCCAGCGGGATGAAGACGAGTCCGGCCTGCAGCGGCGGAATATGCAGCGCCTTCTGCATGAACATGGTCATGATCAGATAGAACGACAGATTGGCAAAGAAGAAAAAGAACAGGCTGAACGTGCCGGTGCAGTGAAGCCGTCGAGAAGACCCGTCATGAAATAGCAGGCGACGCCGTGCTGAGTACGACGTCGCCTGTGCATTGCTGATTCATTGAGAAGCTTGAGAGAAGATCCCGGCTCGACCGCCACAGAAGGACCGGGACCTTCGCGTTCTATTCTGGAATGCTGCTGACAGACGTAGTCGATGTTCCTTAAATCTTTATGCATCGCCTTCCGTAGAAGTACGATGGTCCAGACAGTCGCCCATTGTCGTCAGCGACGAAGCGATCATGGAAGATGATGCGGCACCTGAGCGTAAGGTCCGGAGATATCCCGAACCGCGGTGGCTTCTCCCGGAAACGGCGGACGATCTCATGCTGTTCTGTCCAACGAAAATAGACCCAGACCATCGCGCAACTCGTCGAAGGTAGCTTGAGTGATTGCGCGCGCCTTTGATGTACCGGAACGCAGCACGTCGAGCACGTAGCCGAGATCACTCGATACGGCCTCGCGACGTTCGCGGATCGGTTTCAGCAACTCTTGCAATACGCCTTCAAGACGGCGCTTGACCGTTACGTCGCCGAGCCCTCCGCGCCGATAGTGCTCCTTCAATTCATTGACGGCGGCAGGATCGGTATCGAACGCATCAAGGTATGTAAAAACAACACTGCCTTCAACGACTCCGGGATCGGATGCGCGCAGATGGTTTGGGTCCGTGTACATGCGATTTACGAAAGCGCGGATCTCGTTTGGCGAGGCCGAAAGCGAAAGTGCATTGCCCTCGGATTTGCTCATTTTCGTTTTTCCATCGGCTCCGGGAAGTCGTCCCGTTGCGGGAATGAGCGCCTTTGCTTCCACCAATAGCTCACGACCGACCTGCCGATTGATCCGACGAACAATTTCGTTCGTCTGTTCGATCATCGGAGCTTGATCCAGACCCACCGGCACAACCGTCGCCTTGAATGCAGTAATGTCTGCGGCCTGCGCCACCGGATAGCAGAGGAATCCGGCGGGAATGCCCCGCTCAAAGCCGCGCATCTGAATTTCATCCTTGATCGTCGGATTGCGTTCCAATCGAGCCACGGAAACGAAATTGAGATAGAGCTGTGCAAGTTCGGCAAGCGCGGGTATTGCGGATTGTACGCAAATTGTCGTTTCCCTCGGATCGATACCGACGGCCAGGTAATCAAGAGCAACTTCCATCACATTGCTGCGCACTTTTTCGGGATCATCAATATTGTCCGTCAAGGCTTGTGCATCGGCCAGCAAAACGAACTGTCGGTGCGTGTGCTGGAGCTCAACCCGATTTCTCAGGGAGCCTGCATAGTGCCCGAGGTGAAGGGGACCGGTGGTGCGATCACCGGTAAGAATGATTGGTCGCACAGTCTCAACAGACATACGGCTTCTCCCGATTGGAGCCGCCGCGATTGGGGACTTGTCGGAAGACGACCTTGGCTCACCCGATCACGGCGGCGAAGGTCGTTGAAAAACAATAAACGCCATGCCGCTCCTTAAGAGGAGCGCCACCAAAGTGTCTCGAGCGGAATGCATTCAGGCGTCATGTACCGAGCATGCCACCGATGCCTGCACCCGGCAAGACGATACTTGGCGACTGTCAGTAGCGCGTGATCTGTCGCCTGTTTGTAGCTCGTGAAGTGTCGTGTTTTCGGTGCCCTGGAACAAAGGGGGCACGATGGGCACGGCATCCATTCACGAGGGTGTACGACGG
>JACDAG010000226.1 GCA_013695565.1 Bradyrhizobium sp. | reverse complement strand
CCATTGCGCAGGGAATGTCGGATGTTCTCCGCTGCCCTGTATGCTCATGTGCGCACTTTCTTGTGCACATTGCACATGAGATCGCGGGTGCAGCGCGCATCCGGCATTCCCTGCGCCCTCTGATTTGGAGAGGGCGTGAAGTTTCCAGCAAACCTCGGGCGCAATGCGTCGCGGGAAGGCGGACTCATTTGTATCACCGTCATTGTCTGCAACAAACGCGGAGCGTTTGTGCATGAGAGCGCAGCGAAGCAATCCATCGGGCCGCGCAAAGGAAAAATGGATTGCTTCGTCGCTTAGGCTCCCTTGCGCAAACGCTTTGCGTTTGTCGCAGGCAATGACGGCTGATGGAGCCTCGACTCTCGCCGGCGAGCGTCGATTTCACCGCACATTCTCTCCAACCGCCTGATCCACCGCGATTTTCCCCATCCCTCCCATATCGCGGGAAACAAATGCGACGTCGTTGAGATCGAAGGTGGCAGCCGTGATGATCACCGCAGAGCAACACGGCCAAGCGAGGTTCGAAATGGCGAAGATGCGCGCAATCGATGCTGCGGTACGTATCCTCGAAAAAGAGGGCGTCGTGACCGCCTTCGGGGTTCCCGGGGCTGCGATCAACCCGCTTTATTCCGCGCTGAAGCGGCGTGGCTCGATCAGCCATATCCTGGCGCGCCATGTCGAGGGCGCTTCCCACATGGCCGAGGGCTACACCCGGGCCAAGGCCGGCAATATCGGCGTCTGCATCGGCACCTCGGGCCCGGCCGGCACCGACATGATCACCGGGCTGTATTCGGCGATCGCGGATTCGATTCCGATCCTCTGCATCACCGGGCAGGCGCCGCGCGCGCGGCTTTACAAGGAAGACTTTCAGGCGGTGGACATTGAATCTATCGCAAAACCCGTGACGAAATGGGCGGTCACCGTGCGCGAGCCGGCGCTGGTGCCGCGGGTGTTCAGCCAGGCATTTCACATCATGCGTTCGGGCCGCCCCGGGCCGGTGCTGATCGACCTGCCGCTCGACGTGCAACTCGCCGAGATCGAGTTCGACGACGAGACCTATGAACCGTTGGCCGTCTACAAGCCATCAGCGACGCGCAGGCAGATCGAGAAAGCATTGGCGATGCTCAATGCCGCGGAGCGTCCGCTGATCGTGGCCGGCGGCGGCGTCATCAATGCCGATGCCAGCGAATTGCTGGTGGCGTTTGCGGAGGCCGTCAACGTTCCCGTTGTGCCGACGCTGATGGGGTGGGGTGCCATCCCGGACGACCACGTGCTGATGGCGGGCATGGTCGGCTTGCAGACCAGCCACCGCTACGGCAATGCGACCATGCTGCAATCCGACTTCGTGCTCGGAATCGGCAACCGCTGGGCCAACCGCCACACCGGCTCGATCGAGACCTACACCAAGGGGCGGACGTTCGTGCACGTCGACATCGAGCCGACGCAAATCGGCCGTGTCTTCAATCCGGATTTCGGCATCGTATCCGATGCCAAGGCGGCGCTGGAATTGTTCGTCACGGTTGCGAAGGAGTGGCGCAAGGCCGGCAAGCTCAGGGAGCGTCAGGCCTGGCCGGCCGCCTGTCAGGATCGCAAGCGCACCATGCTGCGCAAGAGCCGCTTCGACGACATCCCGGTCAAGCCGCAGCGCGTCTATGAGGAGATGAGCAAGGCATTCGGTCGCGACACCTGCTATGTCAGCGTGATCGGCCTGTCGCAGATCGCCGGTGCGCAGTTCCTCGGCGTCTATCACCCGCGTAACTGGATCAATGCCGGGCAGGCCGGTCCGCTCGGATGGACGCTGCCCGCAGCACTCGGCGTGCGCGCCGCCGATCCGACCCGCGAGATCGTGGCGCTCTCGGGCGACTATGACTTCCAGTTCCTGATCGAGGAACTCGCGGTCGGAGCCCAGTTCAAACTGCCGTACATCCACGTCGTCGTGAACAATTCCTATCTCGGCCTGATCCGCCAGGCGCAGCGCGGCTTCGAGATGGACTATCAGGTGGAGCTGTCGTTCGAGAACATCAACGCGCCTGAACTGGGGGTCTACGGCGTCGATCATGTGGCCGTGGCGCAAGGCCTCGGCTGCAAGGCGATCCGCGTCACCGATCCCCACGATGCGCAGGCGGCGTTCGCAACCGCGCGCGAATGGATGGCCGAGCACAAGGTGCCCGTCGTGGTCGAGTTCATCCTCGAACGCGTCACCAACATTTCGATGGGCACCGAGATCGACAACATCATTGAATTCGAGGAAGTGCTCGACCTGCCGCTGGACGATGCACCGGCGAAGTCGAGCACGCCTGGCACATTGTTGCCGGCCTGAGGGAGATATCGACGATGCCCAAATTTGCCGCCAATCTCACCATGTTATTCGGCGAGATGCCGTTCATCGATCGCTTTGCCGCCGCCAAGGCTGCGGGCTTTGGCGGCGTCGAATATCTCTTCCCCTATGATTTCGACAAGGCCGAACTCAGCGAGCAATTGCAACAGCACGGGTTAACGCAAGTGCTGCATAATTTACCTGCCGGCAATTGGGCGGCGGGCGAGCGCGGCATCGCGATCTTCCCCGACAGGGTCGCGGAATTCCGCGACGGCATCGCGCGTGCCATCGATTACGCGAGGGCGTTGGATTGCCGTCAGCTCAATTGCCTGGTCGGCGTCGCTCCTGAGGGGGCCGATCTGCGCGACATGAACGAAGTGCTGATCGGCAATCTGCGCTTTGCCGCGGACGCGCTCGCCAAGGAGCGCATTAAGCTTCTGGTCGAGCCGATCAATACGCTGGACATTCCCGGCTTTTTTCTCAACGGCACCGAACAGGCGATCCAGCTGATATCAGACGTGCGCTCGAGCAATCTGTTCGTGCAATACGACATCTACCACATGCAGATCATGGAGGGCGACATCGCGCGCAGCCTGCAGAAGCATCTGCCGCGCATCGCCCATGTCCAGCTGGCCGACAATCCCGGCCGCAACGAGCCGGGTACGGGCGAGATCAACTACCCGTTCCTGTTCCGCCATCTCGACGCGATCGGCTATCGCGGCTGGGTCGGATGCGAGTATAAACCGAGGGCGACGACCGTCGACGGCCTCGGCTGGCACGCGGCCCTGACGCTCGATACCTGATTGGTCAATAACAAGGGAAAATCCAAATGATCGATATCGGATTCATCGGCCTCGGCACCATGGGACGCCCGATGGCGAAGCATCTCCAGACCGCCGGCCATCGGCTGTTCCTGCATGACGTGACACCCATTCCACCGGAGCTTGTCGCCGAAGGCGGCGTGGCCTGCAAATCGGGCAAGGAGGTCGCGGAGAAGTCCGACGTCGTCATCATCATGGTGCCGGACACGCCGCACGTCGAAGCGGTGCTGTTCAGCGAGGGCGGCGTCGCGCAGGGGATTTCGAAGGGCCAGATCGTGGTCGACATGAGTTCGATCTCGCCGTTGGCGACCAAGGAATTCGCGAAAAAGATCGAGGCGCTCGGCGCCGACTATCTCGACGCGCCGGTTTCCGGCGGCGAGGTCGGCGCCAAGGCCGCGAGCCTGACCATCATGGTCGGCGGCCCGGAGCGCGCCTTCAACACCATGAAGCCGGTGTTCGACAAGATGGGCAAGAACGTCACGCTGGTTGGCGGCAATGGCGACGGCCAGACCACCAAGGTCGCCAACCAGATCATCGTGGCGCTGACGATCGAGGCGGTCGGCGAAGCGCTGTTGTTTGCATCGAAGGCCGGCGCGGACCCTGCGTTGGTGCGGCAGGCGTTGATGGGCGGCTTTGCGTCGTCGCGGATTCTCGAAGTGCATGGCGAGCGCATGATCAAGCGCAATTTCGATCCGGGCTTCCGCATCGAACTGCATCAGAAGGATCTCAACCTCGCACTCGAAGGGGCGCGCTCACTCGGCATTTCCCTGCCGAGCACAGCTCTGGCCCAGCAATTATTCAACTCCTGCGCCGCGCATGGCGGCAGTGCGTGGGATCATTCCGGCATGGTGAAAGCGCTGGAGATGATGGCCAATCATGAGGTCCAAAGGCCCGAGCGAACGCGAAACTCATAGGGAACTTCTGGTTCCGCGCGCCCGATATTCGAGCGACCGGAACCGGAACATCTGACGCCTCCGTTGGTTGAAAACCACCATCAATTCACTGGAGGACACGATGAACAAGCGTATCGCTGTTTCGCTGATTGCCGCCTCGCTGCTGACCTCGGGCGCGGCGTTTGCTCAATCCACCACCGTTCAGGGTGCGCATGACGGTGCCCGAGCAGGTGGCGCCGTTGCAGGTCCGATCGGCGAGGCTGTGGGCGGCACCGTCGGTGCGGCCGTAGGCCTGGGCCTGGAAATTCCGAATGCCGTGATCACGTCGATCCCCGAGCGCGGACCTTCCGTTACGGTTCGTGAGCGTATCGTGGTGGGCGAGCCGCTGCCGCCGACGGTCGAATTGCGGACGGTACCGAGCCACACCGAGTATCGCTATGCGGTGGTCAATGATCGCCGGGTGATCGTCGAGCCGCGCACGCGCAAGATCATCAAGATCATCGACTAAACAAAGTTGATTGGCTGACTTGCCTGATCCTCGCGGGAGCAATCCTCCCGGAGGATTGTTGCGTCAGGACGCGCTGGCGTTCGACCGTTGCGTTCGCTTGACGATCATGTCGAACGCCGCGGCGGCGGCGAGGCCCACGCAGGCTGCGAGCGCATCGACCAGAAAATCCTCCAGCCGGGCGTGTCGCCCGGGCGCCCAGAATTGCAGGATTTCGATCAGGCCGGTGAACCCGATCACCATGGCTGCCGTGATCAACCGGTTTCGGGAGTAGGCCACCCCGAACGCGAGCCCAACCAGGACGAAGGCGAGCGCATGCTCGCCGCCCTGTCCGAGGCTGGTGGCATGCGGCCGGTATCCCGGCGGTCCCAACGTCGCGAACGCGACGGCCGCGGCGAGGCACCAGGCGACGAGCTTGAGGATGACTGACATGGGCTCCGGCATACCACATTTAACAGGGCCGTATTGTGCAGATGCGAAGCAGAGACGCCATGTGGTTAATGCTGAAACTTATAGCGGTTCCCGCACGCCCAGCCCATGCATGAAGCGCTCCCTGATCTGTACTGGGTCGCGGCGGGTGGCGCCGACGCCCGGTTTTTCGTCGATCCGCACGCCGATCAGTGCCGGCCCCGAGGCGGACATGGATTGATCGATCAGGCGTTCGAAATCCTCCTCGTCCGCCGCCCAGGCGCTGTTGCTGAGGCCGCTGGCAATGGCGATCGCGACGAGGTCGGCGACAGTCGCACCCGGGGTCGGTTGTGCGCCGGTGATCTGGTAGACGCCATTATCCATCACCACCATGGTGAGATTCTTCGGCGCCAATGTTGCAATCGTCGACAGTGATCCCAGCTGCATCAACAGCGAACCATCGCCCTCCAGCGCAAAGACGCGGCGTTCGGGTTGCGCCAGGGCCACGCCGAGCGCGATCGGGAAGGCGAGGCCCATGCTGCCGAGCATGTAAAAGTTCTGCGGGCGATGGCCGGCGGCCCAGAGGTCGAAATTGGTGTTGCCGATGCCGCCGACCACGGCCTCCTCGTGCTTCAGCTTCGCGATCAGCCGCGAGGTGAGATCGAAGCGGTTCATGACCTTGGTGTTGCGGGCAAGGGTACTGTTAAGGGTACTGTTAAGGGTGCTGTTCATGACGTCGCTCACTTGTCGAAGGTCTTGCCGCCGGTCAGCAGCGGCGAGAGGATCAGCGCGACCGGCGCTTGGGTGGTGAGGGCCTGCTTGATTGAGCGGTCGACGATGAATTCGAATTCGTCGAGCCGCGTGCAGGTGTGATGCTCCATCGCCAGCGAATCCAGCACCGGGCGCATGGTGCGGCATACCAGCGACTGGCCGTAATTGAACTCGCCGAGCGTGCCGCGTTCGGACACGAACATGATCAGCGGGATCTGGGAGGGCACCACCAGCGACGCCAGAACGTTTGCCAGCGTCGCAAAACCCGAGGTCTGCATCAGCACCGCGGCGCGCCGGCCGCCCATCCAGGCGCCGGAGACGATGCCGACGGCCTCTTCCTCGCGCGCGGTCGGAAACGTCGTAAAAAACGGATCGGCATGCAGATTCCTGATCAGCGTCGTCAGGACGCGATCGGGCACATAGGGCACGAGATTGATATCGTTGCGCTTGAGCGATTGCAGCACGATGCCGTGCCAGCTCTTCTCATGCGAGGTCCCGGGCGAGGCTTTGTCCTCTGCAACCGCCATCTGTAGCTTCTCCCCTGAACCCGCAACGACTCTTCATTCGCAACACGGTGCCGCCGCGCGCTGGCCGCGCCGAAACTTGACGTGGCGGGCGGGATTGTCAACATGCCCTATCGTTACCGTGATCTGCAGACTTGGCGATACCTTGCGCGCGCCGGCATGCGACCATGTGAGATAACGATGATATCGGGAGGGCTGTTATGGGAGGTTGGTTCCGGCTGGCTGCGGTCACGGCATTGCTGTTCGCCGCGGCTGATGTCGCATCGGCGCAGTCGTTCCCGTCCAAGCCCGTTCGTATTCTCGTGCCCTATCCCGCCGGCGGCGGCGTCGATGTCCTGACCCGCACGTTGGGTGAGGTCGTGTCCAAGCAATGGGGCCAGTCGGTCGTGGTCGAAAATCGTCCGGGAGCCGGGGGTGTCATTGCATCGCAAGCGGTCGTCAGCTCCGTGCCTGATGGTTACACCCTGATCATGGTGGCCAGCGGCCATGCCACCAATCCGTTGCTGTATCCCAAAATTCCCTATGACACCTTCAAGGATTTCACGGCGATTTCGCTGCTGGCGTCATCGCCCAATATCCTGCTGGTGCGGTCGGATTCGCCGTTCAAGACCGTGGCGGACGTGGTCACCGCGGCGAAGACCAGGCCGGGAAGTCTCTCCTTCGCCCATGCCGGCACCGGCACATCGACCCATCTGGCCGGTGAACTCTTCAAAAGCCTCGCCAGGATCGATCTCAATGCGATCCCCTACAAGGGTGGCGCGCCGTCGATCAACGATCTGCTCGGCGGACAGATTCCGATGTCGTTCAACAACGGCCCGGAATCGGTTGGCCAGCTTGAGGCCGGCACGCTGCGCGCGCTGGCCGTGACGACCGCCGATCGCGTGCCGTTCCTGCCCAAGGTGCCAAGCATGTCGGAATCCGTTCCGGGCTACGACACCGGCGTCTGGTGGGGCCTGCTCGGGCCCGCCAATCTGCCGGCGGAAGTATTGGCCAAACTCTCGAACGATTTCGTCGCGGCGTTGAATACCGATGCCGTCAAGGAGCGGCTTGGCAAGCTCGGTGCCTCGCCGATCGGCAGCTCGCCGGAACAATTCGAAACGAAGATCCGCGAGGATTACGAGAAATGGGGGCCGATCATCAAGGCCGCCGGAATCAAGTCGGAATAGCGCCGTGACGTCGCCGGTCATTCCAGCCTGCTTGCCGCCGCGCGAGGTTACAGCGCCCAGGGTGCCGCTGCCACCGGGCGCCTGCGATACCCATGCGCATGTGTTCGGTCCTTCGGATCGATTTTCCTATGCGGCCGATCGCAGCTACACGCCGCCGGATGCGCCGCTGGAAAAATATTTGGGCATGCTCGATGCCCTCGGTTTTGCGCGCGGCGTGCTGGTGCAGGGCAGTGCACACGGCAACGACAATTCGGCAATGCTCGCTGCGCTGAAGCGCCAACCCCATCGCCTGCGCGGTGTGGCGGTGGCTGACGCGAATGTCTTGCCTGACGAATTACGCGCTTGGCACACGGCTGGCGTCCGGGCGTTGCGCTTCAATCATTTTTTTCGCGACGGCCAGTTGCATTATCGCGGCGGCGTGCCGCTGACCGATGCCGGAAAACTCGCGCCTGTCATGGCCGAACTCGGCTGGCATCTGCAGCTCTGGATCGATGTAAAGGATTTGCCGCAGACGATTCCAATCCTGCAACGACTCAAGCTGCCGATCGTGATCGATCATATGGGTCGCACCGACGCGCGCGCCGGTACGGGCACCGAAGGATTCCAAAGCCTGCTGCGAGCGGTCGGCGAGGGCTGGTGCTGGTCCAAATTGTCAGGCGCGCATCGCCTCAGCCAAAACGCGCCTGATTACCCTGACGCGCGGCCATTTCACGAAGCGTTGGTCAAGGCCAACCCGGAGCGACTGGTTTGGGGCGGCGACTGGCCGCATCCGCGCGTCGAGGGCGAGATGCCGGATGCCGGACACCTGCTCGAATTGTTTCAGTTGTGGACGCCTGATAAAGCGACGCAGCAGCGCATCCTCGTCACCAATCCCGCAAAACTCTATGGCTTCCCGAACTGAAAGTTGCACAACAAGATGACCGTCAACAACAAGCGCGTGTTCTACGTCAAATATCTTGCCCACGAGATCTATACCGAGATTCTGAAGGCCCGTCCCGATGTGCGGCTCGACCGGCTGGAGAACGAAAGTCCGGATGCCGTCGCCGCGCCGATCCTGTCGGCGGCGCATGCCTATCAGATCGGCGCCGCGCGCGACGAACTGGCGCCGCAGTTCCATGCCCATCAGGATTTGTTGAAGCGGGCACCGAACCTCCTGATCGTCTCCAGCAATGGTGCGGGCTTCGACCCCGTCGATGTCGACGCCTGCACCGCGGCCGGCGTGCTGGTCGTCAACCAGTCCGGCGGCAACGCCAATTCGGTGGCTGAACACGCGCTCGGCATGTTGCTGACCTTGTCCAAACGGATTCTTGAAGCCGACCGCGCGCTGCGGCGCGAGGCCAATGTCAACCGCAATGCGTTGATCGGCAACGAAGCGCAGGGCAAGACCATCGGCATTGTCGGGATCGGCAATGTCGGCCGCCGCATCGCCGAGCTCTGCAAGGGCCTGCTGCACATGAAGGTGATCGCCTATGATCCCTATCTGACGGCGGAAGAAATCGCGGCGCGGGGCGGGGAGAAGGTCGAACTCGACGATCTGATGCGCCGCTCTGACTTCGTGTCGATCTCCTGCCCGCTCAGCAAGGACAATCGCCGCATGATCGGCGCCGCGCAATTCGCGTTGATGCAGCCGCATGCGTTCTTCATCACCACCGCGCGCGGCTTCATTCACGACGAAGCCGCCTTGTATGAGGCGTTGCGCGACAAGCGCATTGCAGGCGCCGGGCTCGATGTCTGGGACAAAGAGCCGCCGCCGCCGGAGCATCCGCTATTGCAGTTCGACAATGTGCTGGCGAGCCCGCACACGGCGGGTGTCACCAGGGAAGCCCGCGTCAACATGGGCAGGATCGCTGCCGAACAAATTCTCGACGCGCTCGACGGCAAGCGGCCGCCGCGGATCGTCAATCCCGAGGTCTGGCCGGCTTACGCCAAGCGCTTCGAGAAGACTTTTGGATTCGCGCCGAAATGACGGTCAAGTAGCCAGACGAGCACGAGATAGAAATGACAGAAAAGCCGCGTTACGTCCGCCCACTCAGCCCGGAGTCCTCAGGCGAGGCACCCGGGCGCGGACGCCTTCGGGGCCGCAGGATCCTGGTTGTCGGCGGAGGGCAACGGACATTCGATGCCGCCACCGATCCAGTGGGCAATGGCCGAGCCATGTCGTTGTTGTTTGCCCGCGAAGGCGCGCATATCGCGGTCGCGGATATTCATCGTGCGAGCGCGGATGACACGGTCACGCGCATCGCCGCCGAAGGCGGTCGTGCGTTTTCAATCGAGGCCGACATCGCGCGCGAAGCCGACGTGAACCGAATGGTCGAGGAGGCGATCGACGGTCTCGGCGGCCTCGACGGCATGGTGCTCAATGTCGGCATCGGCGTCGGCGCGCTCGGCCTCGACGCCGTCGATCTCCGGGAATGGAACGATACGCTTGCGGTCAACCTGAGCGGCCCGATGCTCTGTTGCCGCAAGGCCCTCAAACATCTCGCGGAGGGCGCTTCGATCGTTTTCATCTCCTCGATCGCCGGCCTTCGGTCCGGTTCCCGGTTGATTGCCTATGACACTTCAAAGGCGGCGCTCGGTGGCCTGATGCGCAATGTCGCGCGGGAAGGTGCGCGGCGCGGCATTCGCGCCAACATCATCTGCCCGGGTCTGGTCGACACACCGTTGGGGCGCCACACCAGCGCCGGCCGGCCGTCGCGGAGTGCTGCCGGCGTGCCGGCCGGGCGCATGGCGACAGGGTGGGAGATCGCCTATGCCGCGCTGTTTTTCATGTCCGACGAGAGCGTTTATGTGAATGCGCAGACCCTGGCGGTCGACAGCGGCATTACGGGATTATGAGCCCAAATCGGGGGAGAAGATTTCCTCCGTTGTGGGTTCAATTACGGCAATAAACCCACTGCTGGAGGGCTCTCGGACGAAGCGCGCATTGCTATTTTGCTAGACATCTCGACACCTTAGCCCGGTGAGACCATTTTCCATGGTGCGCCCCGTCTTGGGAACGACCGTTCCACCGGCGCCGATGGAAGATTGAGATGCGACAGGTAGGTACATTTCTGCGCAACGCGCCGTCCCGGATCGGACGACGGCTGGCCCAGATCGTCGCGATCGCCGCCGCCAGCCTGCCGGCTGCCGGGGCTTAAGGGCGCCTATTTCAACTAGGACTTGATGTTGCGTTGCGCATTTTGGGCTTGAGCCCTTCAAGCGCCCGCCGGCAATGATTTCGTCCACGCGCTGGGTCGGATCGCGCGGATTTGACGCTGGATGAGGGCGGAGCCCTCCGGTTCCGCGCTCTTGGCGCGCTATTAATCGTATTGTATGACTAAATAGGTGGCCGCCTCAGCCAGGTGACTCCGCTCGCTTTGATCCCTGCGTTCGACGGTCCAAAGGCTTTTCGATGTTTCGAACCCCCGATGCGTTGATCCGCAACGTGCACAGTCAGGTCGCCGATCGGGTCGGGATCAGCATTGTGCGGGGCGACGTCGGCGTCGGCGAGGCGTTGCCCTCGGAAATGCAAATCTGCGAAATGATGGATGTCAGCCGCACCGTGGTGCGCGAGGCGATCCGGACCTTGACCGGCAAGGGGCTGGTCGAGGCCCGGCCCAAGAGCGGAACGCGCGTTCGCCCGCCGGAGCAGTGGAATCAACTCGATCCGGATGTCTTGCGCTGGCGGCTCGAAACCACCGAGATGGACTCCTATCTGAACAAGCTGTTCCAGTTGCGCTGCGCGGTCGAACCGGCGGCCGCGGCACTGGCGGCAACCGCTGCAGAAGAAACGGATATCGCGCGGATCCGGGCCGGCTACGAAGGCATGGCGGTGGCGAAGGTCAACGAAGCCTTCGTGGCCGCCGACATTGCCTTCCATCAGGCGATCTACTTTGCCACCCGCAACGAGTTTTTCTGGCCGATCGCGCAGATGTTCGACATCGCGCTGCGCCAGAGTTTTACCATTGCCGCCCGCGGCACACACCGCGCACGGGCGCTGGTCGAGCACCACGCCGTGCTGGAGGCGATTGCGACCGGGAATGTGGAAGGCGCGCGCGAGGCGACCAACGTTCTCCTGAAAAATTCGGTCGATGATCTGGTGCGGATCCGCGGCCGCGAGTTCGCCGCGTCTCCGAAGACGCCGGCGACGCCGAAGCGCGACCGCGGCTAGTCGTTGGCTTCCGGCGGCAGGAAATTCACTTCATGTTCGGCCGAGATGCGCACGATTTCCGCGACATCGCTGAGATTGTGCAACTGGTTGAACAGCGCCTCCAGCTTCTGCGTCGGTGAAACCCAGAACAGGGCGCGTGCCGGTTTGTCCGACTTGTTGAAATAGCCATGCGGAATGCCGCGCGGCAGCCGCACCAGATCGCCGGCCTTGGCCTGCACCCAGACGCCATC
>JACDAG010000222.1 GCA_013695565.1 Bradyrhizobium sp. | reverse complement strand
CGATGCCGCAGCCGACGCCGCAGTAGGGACAGGTGGTTTTGACTGGCACGCCTGGTCACCCTCAATCGGCGGAAGCTGTGGCCGCCTGACGAACGGACAGCCACACGGTGCCATTCTCCACCTTCGCCGGATGCGAATGCGTGCATCCCTGGTCCGGCGCGACCGCTTCGCCATTCGCAAGCTCGATGACGAAATTGTGCAACGGACAGGTGACGCGTTTGTTGTGGACGATGCCTTGCGACAACGGCCCGCCCTTGTGCGGGCAACGATCGTCGAGCGCGAACACTTCGTCGGCTTCGGTTCGAAATACCGCGATGTCTCCCCTCGCCGTCCGCACCACGCGCGCGCCGAGGCGCGGAATGTCGTTGAGAGCTCCGATTTCAATCCAGTTTGCCATACGCGTTTCGGTCATGCGAGTTCGAGCTCTGCCATCGGCGCAAACTCGTTGCGATCGACGCCGCGCTGGGCGCGCTCCGCCCAGGGATCGCTTTGCGAGAACTTCTGCGAATAGACAAAGCGGTCGTACAGCGCCTTCCGGTTGGAGAGGTCATCGACCACCTGCTTGCGGATCGCATCCAGGCCGACACGATCGCACCATTTGTACATGCGCTCCAGATACCAGCCCTGCTCGCGATAGAGCTGCGTCAAGGCGGCGATCACTTCCAGCGTCTGCTCCTCGGTCGCCACCTTGGCCAGGAATTCGGTTCCCTTGATGTGGAGACCGGCGGCGCCGGCGAAATGGATCTCATATCCGGAATCGACGCAGATGACGCCGACGTCCTTGCAGGTCGATTCCGCGCAGTTCCGCGGACAACCCGACACCGCCATTTTCACCTTGGCCGGCGCCCACGATCCCCACATGAACCTCTCGATCTTGATACCGAGACCGGTCGAGTCCTGGGTACCAAAGCGGCACCATTCCGAACCGACACAGGTCTTCACCGTGCGCAATCCCTTGGCATAGGCATGGCCTGACACCATGCCGGCGTCATTGAGGTCGGCCCAGACCGCGGGCAGATCCTCTTTCTTCACCCCGAGCAGATCGATGCGCTGGCCGCCGGTGACCTTGACGGTCGGAATCTTGAACTTGTCGGCGACGTCGGCAATGGCCCGCAATTCGTTGGGCGTGGTTACCCCGCCCCACATCCGCGGCACCACCGAATAGGTCCCGTCTTTCTGGATATTGGCATGCACCCGCTCATTGATGTAGCGCGACTGCTGATCGTCGCGATATTCGCCGGGCCAGGTGGCCAGCAAATAGTAGTTCAGCGCGGGCCGGCAGGAGTGGCAGCCGTTAGGGGTCTTCCAATCCATGAACTTCATGACGTCGGGAATGGTCTTCAACTGCTGCTCGATGATGACGCGACGCGCGTCGTCATGGCTGTGATCGGTACACTTGCACATCGGCTTGACCTTCGGCGCCGTCGAATAGTCGCCGCCGAGCGTGAACGCGAGCACCTGCTCGACAAGGCCGGTGCATGAACCGCACGATGACGATGCCTTGGTGTGGGCGCGCACGTCATCGATGGTGAAGAGCTTCTTGTCGACGATCGCCTTGACGATGGTGCCCTTGCAGACGCCATTGCAGCCGCAAATTTCGGCTTCGTCGCTCATGGTGGCGGCCGAATTCTGGCCGGCGTGACCGCCGTCGCCGAGGTTGGCCGCACCGAACACCAGACGCTCGCGCATCTGCGAGATGTCAGTGCCGTCGCGCAGATGCTGGAAATACCAGGCCCCATCGACCGTATCGCCGTAAAGCACGGCGCCGACGATTTTCTTGTCGCGCAGAACGATCCGCTTGTAGACGCCACGCGCGGCGTCCTGCATCACGACTTCTTCCTTGTCGGCGCCCGGGGCGAAATCACCCGCCGAAAACAGATCGATGCCCGTTACCTTCAGCTTGGTCGAGACGACCGATCCCGAGTAACTGGCAAAGCCTTTCAGGGCGAGTTGATTGGCGCAGACCTTGGCCTGGTCAAACAGCGGCGCAACCAGACCGTAGGTCTGGCGACGGTGCTGCACGCATTCGCCGACCGCATAGATGCGCCCGTCATAGGTCTGCATCGTATCGGAGACGACAATGCCGCGCTCGCAATGGATGCCCGCCTTCTGCGCGAGCTCGATGTTCGGGCGGATGCCGACGGCCATCACGACCAGATCGGCTGGAAGCTCTTCGCCATCGGCAAAGCGCACGCCGGTGACGCGATCCTCGCCCAGGATCGCCTGCGTCTGCGCCGGCATCTTGAACACCATGCCGCGCCCTTCCAGCGACTTGCGCAACATTCCGCTGGCAACCGGATCGAGCTGTCGCTCCATCAGGCAGTCGAGCAGATGCACGACGGTCACGTTCATGCCGCGCTTCATCAAACCGTTGGCGGCTTCGAGGCCGAGCAGGCCTCCGCCGATCACGATGGCATGCCGCCGGCTGGTCGAGGCTTCAACCATGCTGTTGACGTCCTGGATGTCCCGAAAGCCGATGACGCCGGGAAGATCCTTGCCCGGAAGCGGCAACATGATCGGATTGGAGCCGGTCGCGATCAGCAGGCGGTCGTAGGGAACACGCCCGCCGTCGGCGGTGACGACTTCGCAGGTGCGCCGGTCGATCATCACGATCGTCTCGCCCTTGCGCAGCGTAATGCCGTTATCGTCGTACCATTGCTCGGTGTTGAGCATGATATCGTCGACTGACTTTTCTCCGGAGAGAACCGGCGACAACAGGATGCGATTGTAATTGCCGTAAGGCTCGGAGCCGAACACCGTGATGTCGTAGAGATCCGGCGCACGCTCGAGCAGCGTCTCCACTGTGCGGATGCCGGCCATGCCGTTGCCGATCACCACCAGCTTTTGCCTGCTAATCTTCTCGAGCATGATCTGCCTTTCAAATTCGGACGACACCGCGCGGCGACGCGACAGGCGTCGTCGATCGATCGGATAGCGCTTGGGAGTTTTTTGGGGAGCCCATCTGCGGGCGGCTGACCATCATCAATGACGATCGATATTTCACCTAATACAAGACGCATGCCAACTTGGTGCCGACGATTCCGCAAGCGATATCAATCAGTTCGTAGACCTGCTCAAACCTGCCCTCACGAGGGCGCCGCACAAAAAAGCACCAGCTTGCGCGTTTGAGTGGCGGCATTTGCCGTCAGCGGCAGCACACGCGATTTCCGTCGGTCCAGATGCGACGACGCCAACGCCTTGCGATTGCTGGCGAACTGCGGAGAGCGATCCGATGGCACGCTTATTGCTGCATTTCGGGCAACCGAGACCGTCTCAATGACGAGAACGACTCTCGCTTTCACCCATATTCCATCTGTTTGCCCGAGACCTTCCGCGTCCGCGCGTCGGTGTCGGCTGCATGATCGCGAGGCTATCGCTATGAAGTTTGCCGAGTTCAAGAAAGCAGGCCATTGGCCGACACTGCTGGCCGCGTTCCTGTATTTCGACATCAGTTTCATGGCCTGGGTCGCGCTCGGTCCGCTGATGGTCTACATCGCGCACGACATGAATCTCGCGGTCAGCGAGAAGTTCACGCTGGTTGCGATACCGGTTCTGGCCGGCGCGCTGCTGCGCGTCCCGATGGGCATCCTGGCGGATATCATCGGCGCCAAGCGAACCGGCATGATCGCGCAGATCATCGTCACCGCCGCGACGGCCTGGGTGTGGCGGTACGGGCTCGACAGCAAACTCTCGATCCAGATCTTCGGCCTGGCGCTCGGCATCGGCGGCGCGTCCTTTGCTGTCGCGCTGCCGCAGGCGAGCCGCTGGTATCCGCCGCAATATCAGGGCGTGGTGATGGGTATCGCCGGCGCCGGCAATATGGGCGTCGTCATCGATACGATGCTCGCACCGACGATCGCCGAGCATTTCGGCTGGCAGGCCGTGTTCGGTTTCCTGCTGATTCCGATGGTGCTGGTGTTCGCCTTTTACGCCTTCGCGGCCAAGGACGCGCCGGGCGAGCGCAAGCCGGTCTCGCTGAAAGCCTACGGCACGCTGCTGCGAGATCCCGACAGCCGTTGGTTCATGTTCTTCTATTTCATTACTTTCGGTGGCTTCGTCGGACTTGCCAACGCGCTGCCGCTGTATTTCACCGTGCAGTACCATGTATCCGGCGTGGCGGCAGGCCTGCTGGTCTCGCTGATCGTCGCCTTCGGCTCCGGCTTCCGTCCGGTCGGCGGGCTGATTGCCGATCGCATCGGCGGCATCCGTTCGCTGTCGGTGCTGTTCGCGGTTGTCGTCGCGTCTTATCTCGTCATCGCCTTCATGCCGGAAGGCCCGGCGGCGCCGACCGCGGCGGGCTGGTCGCTGCTGCAGATGCCGCGCATCGCGTGGATGTCGGTGCTGCTGTTCTCGATCGGCACACTGGCGCTCGGCATGGGCAACGGCGCGGTGTTTCAACTCATCCCGCTCCGGTTCCGCCAGGACATCGGCCTGATGACCGGTCTGGTTGGTTGCGCCGGAGGTGTCGGCGGCTTTTTCCTGACGCAGGCGCTCGGCACCGCCAAGGCCGCAACCGGCGGCTTCGGCGCGGGCTTCCTGTTTTTCGGGGCGCTGGCATTGCTTGGCTTCCTCGGACTTGCCATGGTCAAGGTCCGGTGGCGCACGACATGGGGCGCGGCATCGGGCGCGCGTGTCTAACGGCACGCGCTCATCCAGGCCCGGCAGGTCTCTGACGTGACAATCGGCTCGCAGAGAAATCTTCAGGTTCGCGTCGGTTTCGCCAGCGAGACCGGCAAGCGGGCCGGCAACGAAGACTATGTCGCGGCCTGCCTCGGTCAAACCGGCGCATTCAACCGCGACATCGTTGCCGCGGTGGCCGACGGCGTCGGAGGTCACAAGGGCGGACGGGAAGCGGCCGAACTGACGGTCCGCTGCTTTCTCGACGCCTATTATTCCCTCCCCGAGACACTCGGCGTCCGGCGCATCGCGTCGCGGGCGCTGGAAGCCGCCAATAGCTGGATCTACGCGCAAGGCCGCGTCGATCCCCGGCTCAGCGGCATGAGTTGCGCGTTCTCGTCGTTGATCCTGTCCCGGCGCACCTGCCACGTCATCCACATCGGCGACACCCGCGCCTACCGTTTGAGCGAGGGCCGTCTGGAGCGGCTGACCAAGGATCACGTTGCCGGGCGCGGCGACCTTGCGCACCTGCTCAACCGCGCCATCGGCTTCGAGGATTTCGCGCGCGTCGACTATACCGCCGTGGGACTGCGGCAACACGACAGGCTGCTGATCTGCAGCGACGGCATTCACGGCGTGCTCGACGACGACCGCCTGCAGGTGTTGCTCGACGAGCGCGCGCCGCCCGAGGAAACCGCGCGCATGCTGGCCGATGCAGCGCTGGCCGCCGGCAGCAGCGACAACATGACCGCTTTGGTGCTCGACGTCGTCGACCTGCCGCCGGCTGACCGCAACGAACTCACGCACGCGATCGAAACCCTTCCCATTCTGGAATTGCCGACCTCCGGCGAGACCATCGACGATTTCGTCCTCGACGAGATATTGTCCGACGGCCGCTATAGCCGGCTCTTTGTCGCGATCGACAAGCGGCAGAAGAACCGCAAGCTGGTGCTGAAATTTCCGCACCCGCGCGTTGCCAGCGAAGGCTCCTATCGTCTCGCTTTTGTGCGTGAAGCATGGGTGGCGGCCCGTGTCCGCAGCCTGTGGATCGGGGAGATCATCGAGGTTCCCGCCGGACGTCAGACCCGCCTCTATTCGGTGATGCCGTTGTACGAGGGCGAAACGCTCGAACAGCGCCTGAATCGCTCGCCGCAGCTTTCGCTCTCCGAGGGCATCGGGATTGCGACCAAGCTGGCGCGTGCGGTAGCTACACTGCATCGGGCGGGCATCATTCACCGTGACGTCAAACCTGACAACGTCATTCTGTTGGCGGCCGGCGGATTGCGGCTGGTCGACCTCGGCGTCGCCCGCGTGCCGCTGCTCGAGGATTTTCCGGCGCAGGACATTCCCGGCACCGCCAGTTACATGGCGCCCGAGCTGTTCGGCGGCGACACCGGTGACGAATTTTCCGATCTCTATGCGCTCGGCGTGACGGTCTATCGTATGTTCTCCACCGCCTATCCCTATGGCGAGATCGAGCCGTTTTCGCGGCCCCGCTTCGGCAAACCGGTTTCGCTGTCGCGCTATCGCCCCGATCTGCCGGCCTGGCTCGATGCCGTCA
>JACDAG010000211.1 GCA_013695565.1 Bradyrhizobium sp. | reverse complement strand
CCGCCTCGAAAGCCATCTAAAGCAGCGCTATGTCGATGCCGGCCGATTTCCGGGAACGCAGGTTCTGATCTATCGCCGCGGCAAGATCGTGCACTCGGCCGTGCAAGGCTTCGCCGATCTCGAGCGCAAGGTTCCGGTCAAGGACGACACCATCTTCCGCATCTATTCGATGACCAAGCCGATCACGAGCGTGGCCTTTATGATGCTGCTCGAGGAAGGCCGCGTCGCGCTCGACGAGCCCGTCCATAAATACATCCCGGAATGGAAGAACCTCGGCGTGTTCCAGGCCGGTACCTTCCCGGCCTTTCTGACCAAGCCACCGTCTCGGCCGATGCAGATCGTGGACCTGCTGCGGCACACTTCCGGTCTCACTTACGGCTTCCAGCAACGCTCCAATGTCGACGCCGCCTATCGCGAGCGGAAGATCGGCGAGGTCGAGAAGGCCGGCACGCTGCAAACCATGATCGAGGACCTCGCGAAGATTCCGCTGGAATTTTCGCCGGGCGAGGCCTGGAACTATTCGGTGTCCACCGACGTGATCGGCTACCTCATCGGCAAGGTCAGCGGCATGCCGTTCGAGCAGTTCCTCAAGGAGCGCATCTTCAATCCGCTCGGGATGAACGATACCGACTTCTTCGTACCTGCCGAAAAGGCGCATCGCTTCGCGGCCTGCTATTCCGCCGATGCAAACGGCGGCTTCAATCCGCTCGCCGCCGACCGCAAGGGCGGCCTGACGCTGCAGGATGATCCGACGACGAGTCCATTCTTGTCGCCACCTTCGTTCATTTCCGGCGGCGGCGGATTGTGTTCGACGGCGGCCGATTATCTGACCTTCTGCCGCGCGTTGCTCAATGGCGGCGAGCTTGGCGGCGTCAGGCTGATCGGACCGAAGACGCTGAAGCTGATGGCCTCGAACCATCTGCCCGGCGCACGCGACCTGACGGAGTTGTCGCGATCGCTGTTCAGCGAAGCGACATTGGCCGGTGTCGGGTTCGGGCTCGGCTTTGCCGTCACGATGAACCCGGCGCTGACGCTCCTTCCAGGCAGCCCCGGTGAATATTATTGGGGCGGGGCGGCGACGACGTCGTTCTTCATCGATCCGGCGGAAGAGCTGATCACGATCTTCATGACGCAGGTGCTGCCGTCGAGCGCCTATCCGCTGCGGCGCGAATTACGCACTTTGGTGTATTCGGCGATATCAGACAGCAATCTCTGAAGCGGCGGCTTGATCCCGCGGCGTGGGTTCGCCGCGGGCTGGGTGAACTATGACCGCCGATCGTTTTTTCTCTCATCTGCATACCAGCAGTAGTATGCGTGCCGTGAGCCCGGACACCATCCATACTGTGCATGGGGTTGTTTTGCGAGTTTTGTTTCAGGGCCCTGCGGCGCGCTTCGACTATTTCAGCATCTCCGGCACGATCAGGCGCGGCAGGAACAGCGATACGCTGGGCCAGATGATCAGCGCCGCCAGCACCAGCAGCATCGGTATCAACATGATGACGGTGTCCTTGAGCGCATAGCGCAGTCGCACCCCCGCAATCGAGCAGGCAATCATCAGGCACAGTCCGTAAGGCGGCGTCACCAGCCCGAACGCCAGCGAGACGATCGAGATGATCGCGAACTGCACCGGATGCAGATCGACCGACCGCGCCAATGGCTCAAGCACCGTGCCGACGATTACGATCGCCGGGATGGCGTCGAGGAAGCAACCGACCACCAGAAAACAGAAGGCGATGAAGAAGCCCGCCGCGATCGGTCCCATGCCCCAGGTCGAGACGTTGGCCAGCAGCGCCTCCGGGATCTTGTAATAGGCCAGCAGCCAGCCGAACGCGCTCGCGGTGCCGATACAGAACAGCGCAACTCCGGCGAGGCGCCCGGTGTCGAGAAAGGCCTTGTAAAGCTCCTTCGCGCCAGTCTCCCGGTAGAAGAAAGTCGAGAGCGCCATCGAATACAGCACCGCGACGCAGGCGGATTCGGTTGCGGTAAACCAGCCGAGCAGGATGCCGCCGACAATGATGAACGGGGTTATCAGGGCCGGAATCGAGCGCCAGAGCGAGCAGCGCATCTCCACCCAGGTCGATTTTGGATAGGTCGGATAGCCGCGCCGGACCGAATAAATATGCACCGTTGCCATCTGCGCGCCCGCGATCAGCAATCCCGGGATGATGCCGGCCAGATACATCGCCGCGATCGACGTCGAAATCAGTCCGCCCCACACGATCATCAGGATCGACGGCGGGATGATGACCGCAAGAACCGCCGACACCGCCGTGATGGCGATCGAGAACGAGAGGTCGTAGCCTTCCTTGGTCTGGGCATCGATGAAGATCTTGGACTGGCTCGCCGCATCTGCGGTCGAGGAGCCGGAGATGCCGGCGAAGAAGACCGACAGCACGACATTGATCTGCGCCAGCGAGCCCGGCCAGTGCCCGACCATGGCGCGCGACAGCGCCACCAGCCGGTCGGTGATGCCGCCGATACTCATCAGGTTCGCCGTCAAGAGGAAGAACGGCACCGACAGCAGGATAAAGGAATTGTACGCATTGAAGGTTTCCTGCGCGAGCGTCATCATCGACAGCCGCGGCTCGATCAGCAGGACCGGCAGACAGGCAAGCCCGAGCGCAAAGGCGACCGGCACGCGTATGATGAGCAGGCCAACGAAAACCCCGAACAGGACCATCGCGGCCTGCCCGGAGGAAAGAACACTGCCGCTCATCGTGCCACTCCGAACAATATCCGCGCTTCATCGAAAATCTGTTCGCCCGCGAACACGATCCATGTGAAACCAGCTACCGGCCATGCGACGTGAATCAGCCAGAGCGGCAGGTCGGCCAGCTCCGACGTCCGGTTCCAGGCAAACCGCGTGAACTCGAGCCCCGCCCACACGAACACCAGCGCCAGCGCCAGGATGCCGAGGCGCGCCAAAATCCGCACCGCGGCCTCCGAGCGCCGCGACAGATCGGGCCAGACGTCGACTTCGAAATGCTGCGCCTCCCTGACGCCGACCATCGCCCCTATCATGATGGTCCAGACGAACAGGAACCGCGCCATCTCCTCGGTCCAGATGTAGGATGGGATGAAGGGCGTGTAGCGCGAGATGATCTGCAGCGTGACGGGAATGACCAGGATGCCGACGCAGGCCGCCAGCAGTATTTCGAGCAATTTGGCATAGGCGGCAGTCAATCGCCGCCACAGCGACAGGCTGGAATCGATCGGTAGTTCGGTCATTGGCGCCCCCGCGCGGTAACAATCATGGAACGGGGCAAGCGATGAAGCTTGCCCCCAGACTTCGGCCTGCGACGCGCGGCCCTAGGCGACGTTGATTTTTTCGAAGATGCCCTCGGCGCCGATTTCCTTGGCGTAGGTCGCCATCACGGGATCGGCGAGCTTCTTCATGGCGTCGCGCTCCTCGAACGGAACGCGCTTGAGCTTGCCGGCCTTTTCCAGGGCATCGAGCTTGGTGACTTCCTCACTCGACTCGAGTTGCCGGCCGTAATCGCCGGCTTCCTTGCCCGCCTTCATGATCGCGTCCTGCAAGTCCTTCGGCAAGGTCTTGAGAGTCTTCACGGAGAAGCAGATCGGCCGAATCGCCACCGCGTGCTGCGTCAAATTGAGGTGGGGCGCGACTTCGTAGAACTTCATCGCCTCGACGCCTGCCGCCTCGTTTTCGCCGGCCGCAATGACGCCGTTCTGGATGGCGTTGTAGACTTCGTTATAGGCAATGACCGTCGGGCTCATGCCGATGGCTGCAAACGTCTTGGACCAGATCGGCGCGCCCTGCACGCGCACCTTGAGGCCCTTGAGATCGGCCAAGTTCTTGCACGGCTTGTTGGCGAAGATGTTGCGGATGCCGCCGCCCGAGTAGCCGATCAGCACCACCTCGGCCTTTGCCGCGACTTCATCAGCGATCGGCGCCAGGATGCTCGCTTCGACAACCTTGTTCATGTGCTCGATGCTTTTGAACACGAAGGGAGCATCGATGAACGGCGCCGCCTTGGCGAAGGTCGACATGTGGGCCGGCGAAACGATGCCGTAATCGACCGCCTTGCCCTGCGACATGTACTCGAAATACTGCTTCTCGAGACCGAGCGAAGAGTTCTTGTGCAGCGTGAAATTGACGGGCTTGCCGTAATACTTTTTCACAAGCTCTTCGAACCTGAGCAGCGCCCTGTTGAAGGCGTGGTCGTCGTTGAACTGCACGGCGCCGTTCAGTGTGATGGGTGCCTGCGCCTTGAGGATCGACGGCATGCCAAGAATGCCAGTGACTGCTGTTGCACCCAGACCGGCCAATACTGTTCTGCGCTTCATAGGTTTCCCCTCCCTGTGCCCCGTCCCTGTACCGGGTCGTGGGCTCTACCGACTTTGCGGCTTCTGTTTCGGAGCGTATGCAAAAGAGCGCGGCTTTGAAAGCAAATTTCCAGTGCACGGGTCGAGCGCGCTTCCGCGTGGCGTGCGCCATGATGCAGCGCACACGCAAGCCGGCGCGGCACCGGTCACAAACCCGAAATCAGACTAAAATTCTTGGCGGATTTCGGCTGCTTCTCCTATGATCGCAATCATTGGACTGTGATTGCGATCATAGGACTATGATCACGATCATTGGACGTCGATCCGGGACTTGTATTGCCAAAACCCTCCCTGCCGATGCGTCTCGCCCTGCTGGTGGCGGGAACCACCTTGCCGCTGATCATTTTCGCGGGCGGCATCGTTTTCCATAATTACGTGCAGGACCGAAAGGACGCCACGCAACGGGTGCTCGAAACCGTGCGCAGTATCCGCCTGGTGCTCGATGCCGAAATGCAGCGCATGACCGGCGGGCTCCAGGTCCTTGCGCTGACCAATTCGTTGCGCGACGGCGACTTCAACAGCTTTCGCCGCATCGCCGCGGGCTTCCTCGATCAATACGGCAAGAACGGCGTCGTGCTGGTGGCCGATCGCGACGGCCGTCAGGTCATTTCCTCGGTGGCGCCTGATGCTGCCGCCCTTCCGCTGCGCAACAACCGCGACATCGTCGAGAAAGTCTTCGCGACCAAGCGCCCGCACTACTCGAATCTGTTCGTCGGCGTGGTCAAGAAGAACCTGATCGTGACGGTCGAAGTACCGGTCATGCGCGACGGCGAGGTACTCTACGACATCTCCTTCAGCCCGCCGATCGAGATTTTCCAGACCATGATCGAGAAGCAACTTCCGGGCAAGGAGTGGACGATCTCGATCTTCGACGCCGAAGGCATCAATTTCGCGCGCGTGCCGAACCCGCAGAGCACGATCGGCCAGCGCGCCTCGCCCTCTCTCTTTGCGGAAATGTTCAGCAAACCCGAGGCGACCTTCGCCACGGTGTCGCTCGAAGGCGTGCCGCTGATTACAAGCGTCGCCCGCTCCTCGCTTACCGGCTGGACCGTCGCGGCCGGAATCGCGGAAAATTCGATGGTTGCTCCACTATGGCGCAGCCTTGCGATTACCAGCGTCATCGGCGGCATATTGCTGCTGGTCGGCCTTGCCTTCGCAGTACGGATGGCGACGGCGATCGCACGCGGCGAGATGCTGCACGATCTCCTGATCGACGAGCTCAACCACCGCGTCAAGAACACGCTCGCGATCCTGCAGTCGATCGCCACGCAGACCTTTCGCAGCGCCAGCCGGGCCGAGCGCGAGAAATTCGAGGGCCGGCTCGGCGCGCTGGCCGAAGCGCATAATCTGCTGAGCCAGGAGAAGTGGCAGGGCTCCGAATTGCAGGACGTCATCGGGCGGGTTCTCAAGCCCTATCTGCTCAACAATCCGGAGCGGATGCGGATGTTCGGACCGAAGGTGCCGCTGTCGCCCCGGCTGGCCGTGGTGCTGTCGATGATCGTGCACGAGATGGCGACCAATGCCGCCAAATACGGCGCGTTGTCGAACGACAGCGGAACCGTCACGCTGGATTGGGAGGTCCTCGAGGAAAGCGGCGGCCGCAAATTGCGGATGATCTGGACCGAGGCCGGCGGACCGCACGTTTCCGCGCCAGTGCAGCGCGGTTTCGGCTCGCGGTTGATCGAACGCAGCGCGCGCGACCAACTCGGCGGCGAGGCCACCGTCGACTTCCTGCCCCGCGGCGTCGTCTACACGGTGACGCAGGCCGGAATTTCTCAAGGCCTGAGAACGGCTTGAGTAAATTTTTGGGACCATTGAGAGCGTCCCGCTGTGTGTCTGGCGCGCGGATCATGCGACATTTTGGCACGTAAGTTGCTCTGCTGATGTGAAAGCACCAGGCAACGGAGCTCGTCATGACCACGATTACCGCCACGGCAACCGACACGCACAAGCCGCTCTATACTTCCCTCTTCGTCCAGGTGCTGGTGGCGCTCCTGCTCGGCATCGTGCTGGGAATGGCCGCGCCCGATTTTGCCGTTGGGCTCAAGGTCTTGAGCGATGCGTTCCTGAAGCTGATCTCGATGATCGTGGCGCCGATCGTATTTTGTGTCGTCGTGCACGGCATTGCCGGCGCCGGCGACCTCAAGAAGGTCGGACGGGTCGGCGTCAAGGCGCTGGTCTATTTCGAGGTGATGACCACGGTAGCACTCGTGGTCGGCCTGTTGCTCGCCTATCTGTTCGGGCCCGGCCACGGCATGAACATCGATCCCGCGACGCTCGATACCAAGGCGCTCAATACCTATGCCGACAACGCCCACAAGCTGCAGGGCGGCGGCATCGGCGCCTTCCTGGTCAACATCATCCCGACCACCTCGTTCGACGCCCTGTCGCGCAACGACGTGCTGCAGGTGTTGTTCTTCGCGATCATCTTCGGCACCAGCCTGGCGCTGGTCGGTGGCGAAAAGGGCGAGAAGATCACCTCGTTCATCGATGCGGTGTCGACCGTGCTGTTCCGCGCCATGGGCCTGATCGTGCGCGTGGCGCCGCTCGGCGTCATGGGTGCGGTGGCCTACACGGTCGGCAAATACGGCGTCGGATCGCTCAAGCAACTGCTCTCGCTGGTTGCATTGTTCTACGTCTCGGTTGCGATCTTCATTCTCGGCGTGCTCGGCAGCGTGATGGCGCTGGCCGGACTCAACATCTTCAAATTCCTGGCATACCTGCGCGAGGAACTGACCATCGTGCTGGCCACCGCCTCTTCCGATGCCGTGCTGCCGCAGATCATGAAGAAGCTGGAAGCGCTGGGCGTCAAGAAGTCGGTCGTCGGCCTCGTCATTCCCACCGGCTATTCCTTCAACCTCGATGCCTTCTCGATCTACCTGACGCTGGCGGTCGTGTTCATCGCACAGGCGACCAACACGCCGCTGTCGTTCGGCGACCTGCTGCTCGTGCTCGGCGTGTCGCTGATCACGTCAAAGGGCGCGCACGGCGTGCCGGGTTCCGCCATCGTGATCCTGGCCGCGACGCTGAATGCGGTGCCGAGCATCCCGGCCATCGGGCTCGTGCTGGTGCTGTCGGTCGACTGGTTCATCGGCATGGCCCGGGCGCTCGGCAATTTGATCGGCAACTGCGTTGCGACCGTCGTCGTCGCGGCCTGGGAAGGCGATCTCGACCGCGACAAGGCGCGCCGCGTGCTCGAAGGAACGGAACTGGTGGACGTCACGGCGGGCTGACAATCTTGCCCCAGATCAAAATTGCGAAAACAACCCCATGCAAAGTAACAATGGGGCACGGTTCGCATCGTGCTGTTTGCGTCCGGGCATGAGGGCCGAGCGACAAGGAGTCGCACCCCCAAAAAGGGGTAAAAGCGGTCCAACAAGCGGAATTCTGCGAAGTCGCCCGCCTGGACGGCAGCTCTATTTGACGAGCTTCAGATAAGGCGGCAGCCGCTGGCCCTGGTCGGCCTTGGCGTCGGGCGTCGATTGGCCTTCCGTCACCATCAAATCGCACAACGCCTTGAGTTCGGAATCCGTTACCTGATGGAGCTCCATCCGCAGCTCGAGAATGGCCAATGACAGCAATCTTGCCGTTTCCGGTCTGGCCTTATCCATCAGGAACGCTCTGCATTCCTCCAGCGTCGCGAGCAGCGACAGCAGACGTTCCTCTGAATGGGCCACCGGCATTTTTTCAGTTCCCGAGCTTGCAAGGTAGATTGGAGGCGGTCCGGTTCGTCGTTTCATGAGCCTCTCCACGAAGCACTAAAAATAACTCGGCCGCTGGCACGCAATAGATCGTGTGAGAGCCTGCGCAGATGATCCAGAACTTTTGCGCACTTGTCCAGCGCGTGATTGATTTGGAAATCGCATCGACGAACGCTATTTTTCGCGGATATCGCGGTTGAGGCGCGCGCGCGATGCAAGCTCTCGGAGGTTGTCAGAGCCCGCCGGAAGCCCATTTCGCAATCCCCCGAGCGGATCCGCGAAGTCAGTAGAAGTACCCATTCTATGGGCGCAACACGGTAAGTATGCTTCCAAAATCTGTGGCCATCTAACTCGCGGTGGTTGTAGTCGGCCGAATATTTTGGCAAACATAGGGCGCGGGGTTTGCTCTAAAAGCCCCGGGTGCGAACGGCCCGAAGCGGTCGAGCGCCGCCGGTACCAGGATGCTTCCATCGCGCCGGGGCGTTTGGCTACCATTTCGCATTCGCTCGATATCCTGAGGTTCTTGCGACGAACTCACGATTCTGACGAACTTAACGCTGTAAATACGGATGAGGCCCTGACCTAATTCTCCGGGCTTCCCGATCGAAGGACGGTAAAACCAGAATGAAAACATCAGCAGCAAAGAAGATGAAACAACGCAGTGCCGGCAAACCCGACATTGAATTGGGCAAGCGTATTCGCCTGCGGCGTGTGGAACAGAAGATCTCGCAGGCGGAGCTCGGCGACAAGCTCGGCGTCAGCTTCCAGCAGGTCCAGAAGTACGAGAAGGGCGTCAACCGTGTCGGCGCCGCTCGTCTTCAAGCGATCGCCACGGCGCTCGATGTGCCCGTCACCTTCTTCTACGACGGCGATGGCAAGGCCCGTGAGGTCGAGAGCCTGCTGTTCCTCGACAGCGCTTTCAGCCTGCGTCTGCTGCGCGCCTACAGCAAGATCAAGGACCAGACTGTCCAGCGTCAGCTGGTGTCCCTGATGGAATCGATTGCAGCAAACGAAGATTGATTGCTTCGTGTTTTCGCGCGAACCGGGACCGGTTCGCGCGAACAAAACCAGCCTGATCCGGTTCTGATTCCATCAGAACCGAACAAGTCCTAACGCGCGGCACCGCGAACGCGGTCGATCAGCCCAAGCGGATCGTCCGGTAGCCGAGCGCCCCGCCAGGCCACATGCTGGTCCGGCCGCGACAACACCAGCGTAGTACCATCATAGCAAGCCAGGTTCGGTCTCGCGACATCGAGCACAAGAAGCGGCACGCCCCGTCGGCGCGCCGCCGCCTCGAGCGCCGCGACATCCGCGGCCGCATCGAACCGCAACAGCGTAAACCCCTCGCCCAAGGCATCGTAAAGCGAGCCGCCGTCCGCGCGCCGAAAATGCGGCGTGCGGCAGCCCGGAACGGTCGAGGGCGTGTAGAGACTCATCGTGTAGGCCGGATGCTCGGCGCCATCATAGGCGATGATCGGCGAACGGTCGTAATAGGTGCCGAAGTTGAGCCCGGCGCAGGCGTATTGCTGAACGTTGATCTCATAGGTGAGCCGGCCGACTTCGTCCCGCACACGATCGCCCTGCGGCCCCGCGTCCTCGATGTCCGTCGGCACCGCGCCGCGGCGGCGAATTTCGGCTTCCGCATGCGACATCGCAAACCGTGAAACCTGACTGGTGATCGGCCAGCGCTCCGCCTCATAGGCATCGAGAATGGCGGAAGGCGCCCAGCCATTGAGATGGGCCGCCAGCAGCCACGAAAGATTCATGGCGTCCGCAATCCCCGCATTCATGCCGAAACCGGCATAGGGCACCCAGATATGCGCGGCATCGCCGGCAATGAAGGCGCAGCGATCGCGAAACTTGCTGGCGATCAGGCGGCGGCCGTACCAGTCCTCCCTGGAGATGATCGCATAGCTGAAATCATCTTCCACGCCGAGGATGGTGCGCAGGCAAGCGTCGCGGTCGACTTCGTCGAAATCGCCCTCACCCGGCTTCATGTAATTGTGCACCAGCCAGCGCTCGCGGCCGTCGATCGCATAGACTATGCCCGAGCGGCGCGGGTTGATGGCGCCGGTGCCCCACGCACGTTCGCTCTGCTGGCAATCGATCAGCCCGGGCGCACGAATATAAGTCGACTGCACGCGCTGGATCACCGCGTCGCCGGACAATTCCGCGCCGATCGCCTTGCGGACGACCGAGCGCGCGCCGTCGCAACCGATCAAATAGCGGCAGTTCACCGTACTGACGGCGCCGCTATCGAGGTCGCGCAAATTGACGCGGGCGCCGCCGTCTTCGACCACCACGTTTTCGACCGAAGTCCGGTTGACGATACGGATGCGCGATTGCGCGGCTGCATGTTCGAACAGGATCGGTTCGAGAAAAATCTGGTTGATGCGGTGCGGCGGCTCCGGCGTCGGCCAGTTGCAGTCGGGACCGTCGGTGGCCGTGAAGCGGTCGCGCCGGCAGGGAATATGGATTCGCGTCAGCTCCTGCCCGGTAAACGACGTGCGGTAGCTGATGTCGTGCGGATAATCCGCCGGCAATCCGACATTGCGGACCTTGTCGGCGAGGCCGAGCCGCCGAAAGATTTCCATGGTGCGGGCGGCGACGTGGTTGCATTTCGGCTCCGGTGGTGCTGCGGGCGCGCGCGTCTCCACCACCGTCACGTCGATGCCCCGCCACGCCAGATCGATCGCGAGCGTGAGCCCGACCGGTCCGGCGCCAACGATCAGGACATTGGTGTCATTCATGTCGGGCACGGGCCGTGCAGGAGAGTCATTGCGAAAGAATTCTTGTTATTCGAGATCGGCGCGGAATTCCTGACGATGGCGGCCCAGCGCTCGACTTCGGTGCCGATGTAGGTTTACAGCCCCGCCAGCACCGCCTTGGTGATATCAGCGGTGCCGTTGCCGCCGCCGAATTCCATCGGCTTGATACCATCGGCATAGGCCTTGTCGACCGCGCGCTCGATGCGCTCTCCGGCTTCGGCAGCACTTTCCAGTCCGTGTTTGTCGGCGAGCCAGTCCAGCATCATCGCCGCCGACAGGATCATGGCCGTTGGATTGGCCTTGCCCTGTCCGATGATATCGGGCGCGGTGCCGTGGCAGGGCTGGAAGATTGCGTGGCGGTCGCCGATATCGGCGGACGGCGCCATGCCGAGGCCGCCGATCAGGCCGGCGGCGAGATCGGAAAGAATATCGCCGAACATGTTCTCCGTCACCATGACGTCGAAATCCCAGGGCCGCTTCACCAGCATCAGCGAGCAGGCATCGACATAGAGCCGGTCGGCCCTGACATCGGGGTGACGCTTGGCGGCCTCATCGAACATGCCGCGGAAGAACGCGAACGCCCGGAACACGTTTGCCTTGTCGACGCAGGTCAGCCCGCCATTCGCCCGCCCGCGGGCCTTGCGGCGTTCGGCGAGGCGGAACGAAAACTCGAACAGCCGCTCCGAGGTCTTGCGCGTGATGACCAGCGTCTCGCGCGCCTCGTTATCGGTCACGACGCCCTTGCCCATCGACGCGAACAGGCCTTCGGTGGATTCCCGGATCAGGACAAGGTCGATGCCCTTCTGGTCCGCGCCGACGATCGGGCTCGGTACGCCCGGAATCAGCCGTGCCGGGCGCACGCCGGCATAGAGATCGAAGTGCATGCGCAGTTCGATCTGCGGCGCGATCTCGGTATTATCAGAGTAGCGTACCG
>JACDAG010000200.1 GCA_013695565.1 Bradyrhizobium sp. | reverse complement strand
GCGGTGCGATGCGGAAACAGGTTGAAGCGCTGGAACACCATCGACACCTGGGTACGGATCGCGACGATCGACGGCGCCTTGTTGTCGACCTTTGCCCCCTCCACCAGGATGTCGCCGGAATCGTAGCTTTCCAGGCCGTTGATGCAGCGCAGGATGGTCGATTTGCCCGAGCCGGATGGACCGATGATGCAGACCACCTCGCTCTTCTCAACCGAAGCTGTAATGCCCTTGAGTACCTCGTTGGAACCAAAGCTCTTATGGACGTTGGTGAGCTCGATCATTTGCGCTTCGCCTTGTTCTCGAAATGGCGAACCAGCAGGATCAGCGGAATGCTCATGGTGAGGTACATCAGCGCCACCATCGTGAATACGCTGGTGTTCTTGAAGGTCGAGGAAGCGATCAGCTTGCCCTGCAGCGCCAGCTCGGCGACCGTAATGGTCGAGGCCTGCGAGGAATCCTTCAGCATCATGATCATGACGTTGCCGTAGGGCGGCAGCACGATCCTCACCGCCTGCGGCAGCACCACGCGGCGCATGGTCAGCCACCAGCCCATGCCGATGGTCTGCGCCGCCTCGATCTGGCCCTTGTCGATCGCCTCGATGCCGGCGCGGAAGTTTTCAGCCTGGTAGGCCGAATAGGCGATGCCAAGCCCGAGGATCGAGGCCTGCAGCGCCGACATCGCGACGCCGAAATCGGGCATCACGAAATAGAGGTAGAACAGCAAGACGATGATCGGGATGCCGCGGATCACGTTGATCAAGCCGCCGCTCAGCCCCGACAGAACGCGAATGCCGGAAACCCGCATCAGGGCCCACAGCAGCCCCAGCACCGTCGACAGCAGCAGCGAGCCGATGGTGACGACGATGGTCAGCCAGACGCCCTGCAGCAGGATCGGCAGGAACTCGACGGCGTCGCGGAAGAAGTTTTGCATCGGCTCAGATCACGCGTTGCACCGGCTCAGTCGGCCTTGGCCTCAGTCTTAGGACGCCTTGGGCTTCAAACCCCATCTGTCGAGAATCTTGTCCAGGGTGCCGTTGGCCTTGAGCTTGGCGAGCGAGGTGTTGACCTTGCCGAGCAGTTCCTGATCCGTCTTGCGAATCCCGATCGAGACGGTGCCGACGGTGACCGGCTTGTAGGAATCCACCAGCCGGACGTCGCCGAACGCGCCCTGCTTAAGGTTATAGGCGAGGATCGGCATGTCAGCGAAACCGGCCTTGAGGCGGCCCGCATTCACATCGCGCAAAATATCCGGAATGGTGTCGTAGACCTTGACCTCGCTGAACAATCCCGTCTTCTTCAACGCATCGACGAAGGCCGTTCCGACCTGCGCCCCGACCACCTCGCCCTTCAGATCTTCCTGCGAGGCATAGTTCTTGGCGTCGGTCTTCGGCACCACGAGACCCTCGCCATAAGTGTAGACGGCTTCCGAGAAATCGATCACTTCCTTGCGGGCTGCGGTCGCGAACATCGCCGCCGAGATGATGTCGATCTTGTTCGACGTCAGCGACGGCACCAGCGCGGAGAACTGCATCGGTTCGATCTGGACCTGGAAGCCGGCGTCCTTGCCGATCTCGGTGATCAGATCGACCATCACGCCCTGAATGCTGTTGGTCTTGGTTTCGAGGAAGGTGAAGGGAATCCCGGTTGGCGTCGAGCCGACCTTGAGGACCTGCTGCGCCGACGAAGGTGCCGCGGCGGCAAGCACGAGCGCCGCGGTGGCGGCCTGAACGAGACGTTTGAAAAGCATCGTACCCCTCAACGGTTTGGGCACCGGGCGGCGAATTTGCGTCTACGTCAACAAGCCAGTTGCAGGTTTCGCCGTCCAGGCCTATTTTCACAACCATGAAATTATGGACACATCGCCGGGAAATGCGCAAGCGCGATTTTCATGCACATGAAGGACGCGATCTGACGTGAGCGGCGGCAAGCGCATGAGCAAGAAAGCGGCGAAAGCCGAGCCCGCGGTGGATGTCGCGGTCGGGCAGCGGATCCGCGACCTGCGGCGAAGCCGCAAGCTGTCGCTCGAGGTCGTGGCTGGCCGCACCGATCTGTCGATCGGCTTTCTCAGCCAGATCGAACGCGGCCTCTCCTCGCCTTCGCTGCGGGTGCTCGCAACCATCGCCGATGTGCTCGGCGTCGGAATCGCCGGCCTGTTCGGCGCCACGGAAACCGCCGGCACCGGTTCGGATGCCATCGTCACCCGCGAGCAGCAGCGCGCCGAACTGAATTTGTGGCGCACCGGTATCTCCAAGCAATTGCTCAGCCCTTCGGGTTCGGACGGCCGCCTCAATCTGTTCCTGGTCCACATGGAGCCCGGCGGCAGCACCGGCGATGAATTGTATACGCATGACGGCGAGGAAGCCGGTCTCGTCATCGAAGGCGAAATGAATCTCACGGTCGATGCCGAAAGCTGGACGCTGAAGCAAGGCGACAGCTTCCGTTTCGCCAGCCGCCGCCCGCACCGGTTCAGCAATCCGTCGGGTAAAGCCAAGGCGGTGGTGCTGTGGGTGAATTGCGTTTCGGCGCAATGATGTGGATGATGCGGCCTCGCATTTACCCAGGTATCCGGCCTGCAGAGAGCGTGGGCAACGGCTTTCGAAGCTCTGGCTCGATGAGCGCCTGATACCTGGATGGGCCTGCCTTCTCGATCGCCGCGACATCGGGCGCGTCGCCCTTGCGCCAGGCGAGATAGGCGTCGCTCGCGTCGATGCCCATCGCCTCCGCGATCAGCTGGACCCAGTTCCTGACGCGAACATTATCCGTTCCGTCCAATGCCACCATCTCGCGGTGACAGGAATGAAAAATCGTGCAGACGGTGTCGCAGTGGTGCTCGACCGCTGCGTCCCATGCGGCGCGAACGGCTGCGCTCAGCGCCCCCGGTACAGGGG
>JACDAG010000175.1 GCA_013695565.1 Bradyrhizobium sp. | reverse complement strand
TGACGGCCCTCGCAGTCGGCATGTTCGCCGCGACCGCTGCTTACGCGGAGCCCACTGTCAACAAGGGCGACAACGCCTGGATGCTCACGTCGACGGTGCTGGTGCTGCTGATGACGATTCCCGGGCTGGCGCTGTTCTATGGCGGGCTGGTGCGCTCCAAGAACATGCTGTCGGTTTTGATGCAGGTGTTCTACACCGTGTGCGTCGTCACCATCATTTGGGCGCTCTACGGCTACAGCCTTGCCTTCACCGGCGGCTCAGACTTCATCGGCGGCTTCTCGAAAGCCTTCCTGATGGGTGTCACCCCGGATTCCAAGGCGGCAACCTTCAGCATCGACGCGAACATTTCGGAGTTGGTGTATATCTGCTTCCAGATGACCTTCGCCTGCATCACCCCCGCCCTCATCGTCGGCGCCTTTGCCGAACGCATGAAGTTCGCGGCGGTCGCCTTGTTCGTGCCGCTCTGGGTGACGCTGATCTACTTCCCGATCGCGCACATGGTTTGGTACTGGGCTGGACCGGACGCGATCTCGGATGCCGTCAAGGCGCTGGCTGCAGCGACCGACGCGGCGGCGAAGACCGCGGCTCAGGCCAAGCTCGATGAAGTCAACGCCGACGCCGGCTGGATCTTCAAGAAGGGCGCGATCGACTTCGCCGGTGGCACCGTGGTGCATATCAACGCCGGCATCGCCGGTCTCGTTGGTGCGCTCCTGATCGGCAAGCGGGTCGGCTACGGCAAGGAGCTGATGGCTCCGCACTCGCTGACCATGACCATGATCGGCGCTTCGCTGCTCTGGGTCGGCTGGTTCGGCTTCAACGCCGGATCGAACCTCGAAGCCTCCGGCGGCGCCGCGCTCGCCATGACCAACTCCTTCGTTGCAACCGCAGCGGCGGCGTTGGCCTGGATGTTCGCGGAATGGATCGTCAAGGGTCACCCCTCGGTGCTCGGCGCGTTGTCGGGTGCGGTGGCGGGCCTCGTGGCAGTCACGCCTGCGGCCGGTTACTCCGGTCCGATGGGCGCGATCGTGCTCGGTCTCGTGGTCGGCATCGTCTGCCTGTTCTTCTGCACCGTGGTGAAGAATGCGCTTGGCTATGACGACTCGCTCGACGTGTTCGGCGTCCACTGCGTCGGCGGCATCGTCGGCGCGATCGGCACCGGCATCCTGGTGAATCCGGCCCTCGGCGGTACCGGCATCATGGACTACACCACCGGCAAGATCGCGGACTACGACTTCGCTGCCCAGATGGTCTCGCAGTGCTGGGGCGTCGCCACCACGCTGGTGTGGTCGGGCGTCGGTTCGGCGATCCTCTACAAGGTCGTCGATGTCATCGTCGGCCTGCGCGTCAACGTCGAGACCGAACGTGAAGGCCTCGATGTCACCGAGCACACCGAGCGCGCTTACAACATGTAGGTTCTCCCGGGACGCGGTCCACCAAGGACAACGTAGTCGTTGTCCTGAGGTCGCGTCCACAACTCCGGTTCGGGCACATACCCGGCAATGCCCTGACCGTTGAGGGGCTCCAGCGCAAGTTGGAGCCCCTTTCTTTTTGTTTGGAGACGTCAGTATGAAATGCGGTGCGCTGTCGCCCTCACGTGATCTGGCAAACGCAGCGCCCCACTACTTGGCTACGTCAGTGAACTTCCCCGAAGCCACAACTACCTTTGCGCGGTCCGCAAATTCCGACGTATTCCTTCCCACCATCCTTGATACCGGTGACAATCGTGATGTTGACGAAGGGCAGATGTATAACGACCGCGCCACCGGAAACGATCTCGAGTTCTTCGTCATTCAAGCGGTTAACGTTGCTCATGGTTCACCCTGTTGCTGTCGGCAGGGAAATTCCCGCCACGATGATCAGGAAGCTAGGGCAGTCCGAGGACATCCGCCGTGATGTTGGTCACGCAAGCATCCGGGGCCTGCCGGGCCGGTGGTGAAACGGAAGCCCGAGCCAAAAAGGAGTTGCCAAAACCGGGCGCGCGGCGTCGATATAGCAACAAATGAAACCCGGGAGGGCGTGATGAAACTCGAAGGCGGATGCTATTGCGGCGCTGTGCGCTATGTTGCCGAAGGCGAGCCGATGTTGCAGGCGCAATGCCATTGCCGCGAATGCCAGTATATCACCGGCGGCTCGACCAACATGTTCGTGGTGATGCCGCTCGACGGCTTCAAATACACCAAGGGTGCGCCGAAGCAGTTTTCGCGCAAGGATCTGGAGAAGGCGGTGACACGCGAATTCTGCGCCGAATGCGGCACGCATATGGTGACGCGGCCGCAGCGGCCGGCCGTCGTGGTGAAGGTCGGAACGCTCGACGATCCCGCCCAGATCACGCCGCAGATCGCGATCTACACCATCGACAAGCAGCCCTTCCACCATATTCCCGAGGGTATGCCGAGTTTCGAGCGGCTGCCGCAGCGGTAGGCGTTGTCGGAAGAGGAATTTGTAGCCCGCATGAGCGCATGCGATATGCGGGATCGGTGCAAGAAAGACCCCGGATATCGCGTTGCTCATCCGGGCTACATACGTACTGCCGCCGCGACAACTACCCGTCGCTTTCGGGTGCAATCAACGTAACCGTCGGAAAGTAATTTCGGTAACGCCGCGTATCGCGCGTCAGCAGTGGCAGGTTTTCGATCGCGGCATGGGCACCAATGAAAAAGTCCGGCAGCACACCGCTTCGGACGCCACCCGAGGTTCGGTACTGGACCGAAGCTTTGCCTGCCAGAAATAGCGCCGTTCGCGGTATCGAGGCAAAGGTGATGCCGGCCTCCGCCAAGGCCGCTTCGAATGCTTCAATGCTGTGAAAACGGACCGAAGATTCTGCAAAAATAACGTCGTTGATTAACAGCGGACCCCGTGAAGCAGCGTTCTCAAGCTGCGCCAGCGACCATTCCCACCAGATTGGGGTCTTGATGAAGACGTCGAGCAGGACATTCGAATCCACCAATGTCACGGAATTAATCCCCGCGTGTGATCGCCATGATCTCATCGGTGGAGAGACCGGGACCAGCAATACCTACAAGTTTTGCAAACCGGCTGGGCTGCCTCGTACCATCAGCTTTTTCGATCACGATGCTACCGTCTGCAGCGCGGCGAAACTCGACCTGACTGCCTGGAGCGATCCCGAGGTGATCGCGGACCGGCTTCGGAATCGTTACTTGGCCCTTGCTAGTAACTGTCGTGGCCATCGTGGAACCTCCGCGGTAATACCGACTCTAATATGGTAATACCTTGGCAAATTGTCCAGTTCGACCGATGGTTAATCGCGTCTTAACCTCGCCGTATCTATGGTGGTTTGATCCGTTTCCGGTCGCTCCATCGGACCCTCGACCGTTATTGAAAGTGCTGGCGTTTCAGACATGGCAATGACCGCCTCTTCCGGCGTGGCGCAGGGCGCCGGCAGTGTCCCCGCTGCCGGTCAGGCCGAGCGTTCACCGTTTTTGCGGACGGCCGAGCTGCTGGCGCCTTATCAGCCCGGTAAGCCCTTGATTGCACTGTCGTTAGGCGAGCCGCAGCATCCCGTCCCGGCCTTTGTCGGCCCGGTGCTGGCCAAGCACATTGCCGATTTCGGCCGCTACCCCATCGCCAAGGGCATCGAGCCGTTCCGGCGGGCGGTTGCGAACTGGCTCTCGAGCAGGTTCCAACTCCCCCGCGCCGTCGATCCCGAGAGCGAAGTGCTGGTGCTGAACGGCAGCCGCGAGGGTTTGTTTTTCGCCGCGATCACCGCCGCGCGCTACGTCGGTCCGCGCAAGGGCAAACCGGCGATCCTGATGCCCAATCCGTTCTATCCGGCCTATGGCGCCGGCGCCCGCGCCGCCAATTGCGAACCGATCTATCTGCCGACCACGCTCGCCAACGGCTTCCTGCCGGATCTCGATGCGCTCGATGAGGCAACGCTGGCACGCACGGTGGCGATGTTCATTGCCTCGCCAGCCAATCCGCAAGGTGCGGTCGCCTCGCGCGAATACTTCAGCCGATTGACGCAACTCGCGGATCGATACGGCTTCATGATCCTGAGCGACGAGTGCTATTCGGAAATCTACACCAAGCAGGCGCCGGGCAGCGTGCTCGAATGCGCCGGGCCTGACTTCACCAACGTCGTCGCCTTTCAATCGTTGTCGAAGCGCTCGAACCTGCCGGGCATGCGCGTCGGCTTTGCCGCCGGCGACAAGAAATTCCTCAGCGTGTTTCACGAGCTGCGCAATGTCGCCGCACCGCAAGTGCCGGTGCCGCTGCAGCAGGTCGCGGTCGCGGCCTATAGCGACGAGGCGCATGTCGAGGAAAACCGCAGGCTCTATCGCATCAAGTTCGATCTCGCCGATCAGATCCTCGGCAACCGCTACGGCTATATCAGGCCCGCCGGCGGTTTCTGCGTCTGGCTCGATGTCTCGGATCGCGGCGGCGATGAGGAAGCGACGGTGCGGCTCTACAGGGATGCCGGCGTGCGCGTGATCCCCGGAACCTATTTATCGCGGCCGCAAAACGACGGCAGCAATCCCGGCGCCGGCTATATCCGTCTGGCGCTGGTATCGGACAGTGAATCAACAGCCGAGGCATTGCACCGGCTGGTCGAAACCTTGGCTTAATCGCAGGGCCCCATGAGCATGCCAGCGATCGAACGTGTCATTCCCCTGGTCGGCCACCTGCCGGCCTCGATCCGCGACGCGCTGGCGCGGCGCCTGCGGGAGGTCGCAGGCCTGTGCCTGATCGCGGTGTCCGGCGTCGCCTCCGCCGCGCTGATGACCTGGTCGGTACAGGATCCGAGTTTGAGCCACGCCACCTCGCGCGCGATCCGCAACATCCTCGGCTATCCCGGCGCGATCGGCGCCGATCTGTTGATGCAGATCCTCGGCCTCGGCGCGATCATGATGATCCTCCCCGTCGCGGTGTGGGGCTGGCGCATGCTGACCCATCGCACTTTCGACCGCGAAGCGTTGCGGTTGGGCTGCTGGATTCTCTGCACCATCATCGCGGCGGGCTTTGCCAGCTGCTGGCCGCATGGCGGCGCATGGCCGCTGCCGACCGGGCTTGGCGGCGTCGTCGGCGATGCGCTGGTGCGCGCCCCGGCCGTGATCTTCGGCCCCGCCGGTTTCATCTACCGGCTGGTGCTCGGCATCATCCTGTTTGCGGCGATGTGCGCGTCCTTCCTGTTCGCCAGCGGCTGGGGTTCGCGCCCGCGCGACGACCAGGAACTGACGCCGATCGCGGATGATGACGCGCCGTTCGAGGAAGAACGCGATCGCAGCTCGGTCTCGCTCGGTTGGATCTATCATGCATTGATGAGCGCCAAGGCCCGGATCGGCTGGCTCATGGGCACCGCCTACCGTTCGCTGGTCGCAAGCGCGCCGCAACCCCGCACCGCCTCGTTCGAGCGGCAGGAGCCCAGTCTCAGCGGCCGCCAGTCGCTGGCGCCGCAGGCCGAGGAACATTACGGACACGAGGAAGAGGAAGAAGACGAGGAAGAGGAAGCCCCCGCCGCCCGCTCCCCGCGCAAGAAGGCCGCGCCAAAGGCATCACCGCGCAAATCCCAAGACAAGTTCGAACTGCCTTCGGTTTCGGTGCTGACAGCCCCGAAAGCATCCGACCGCCAGCCGCTCAGCAAGAGCGAGCTCGAGGCCAATTCGCGCGCGCTGGAAGGCGTGCTCGGCGACTTCGGTGTCCGCGGCGAAATCGTCAAGGCCAATCCGGGCCCGGTGGTGACGTTGTACGAGCTCGAGCCTGCGCCCGGCATCAAATCCTCGCGCGTCATCGGCCTTTCCGACGACATCGCCCGCTCGATGAGCGCATTGTCGGCACGCGTCGCCGTGGTCGCCGGCCGCAACGCCATCGGCATCGAGCTGCCGAACGCGCATCGCGAAAAGGTTTATCTGCGCGAACTGCTGACCACAAAAGACGAGTCGCACGCCAAACTGCCGCTCTGCCTCGGCAAGAATATCGGCGGCGAATCCATCATCATCGATCTCGCGCGCACGCCGCATATGCTGATCGCCGGCACCACCGGCTCCGGCAAATCGGTCGCCATCAACACCATGATCCTCAGCCTGGTCTACCGGTTGCGGCCGGATCAGTGCCGGCTGATCATGGTCGATCCCAAGATGCTCGAACTCTCCGTCTATGACGGCATCCCGCATTTGCTGACGCCCGTCGTGACCGACCCGAAGAAGGCCGTGGTCGCGCTCAAATGGGCGGTTCGCGAGATGGAAGAGCGCTACAAGAAAATGTCCAAGCTCGGTGTGCGCAACATCGATGGCTACAACCAGCGCCTGGTCGAAGCCAGGGGCAAGGGCGAAGAGCTGACGCGCACGGTGCATACCGGCTTCGACAAGGAAACCGGCAAGGCGATATACGAGGAAGAAAAGCTCGACCTCGATCCGTTGCCCTACATCGTCATCATCGTCGATGAAATGGCCGACCTGATGATGGTCGCCGGCAAGGACATCGAAGGCGCGGTGCAGCGGCTGGCGCAGATGGCGCGCGCCGCGGGCCTGCACGTGATCCTCGCCACGCAGCGTCCGTCGGTCGACGTCATCACCGGCACCATCAAGGCGAACTTCCCGACCCGCATCTCGTTTCAGGTCACGTCGAAAATCGACAGCCGCACCATCCTCGGTGAAATGGGCGCCGAGCAGCTGCTCGGCCAGGGCGACATGCTCTACATGGCGGGCGGCGGACGTATCAGTCGCGTGCACGGACCCTTTGTCTCTGACGAGGAAGTCGAGAAGGTCGTGCGCCATCTCAAGACGCAGGGCCAGCCGGAATATCTGGAAGCGGTCACCGCGGAAGAGCCTGTTGACGAAGACGGCGCGGTATTCGATTCCACCGGCATGGGCAGCGGCGAAGGCGCCGGCGATCTGTTCTCGCAGGCGGTCGCGATCGTCAAGCGCGACCGCAAGGCCTCGACGTCCTATATTCAGCGCCGGCTGCAAATCGGCTACAACCGCGCAGCATCGCTGATGGAGCGAATGGAACTCGAAGGCATCGTCGGCCAGGCGAATCACGCCGGCAAACGCGAAATTCTGGTCGAGGAAGAAGACAGCGGGTTCTAGATAGCGTTTTCAAGCGAAGTGGGCGCCGGTTCGCGTAAAGAAAACGCGTCAAAACAAGAAGGCACGGGCCCTGAGCTGAATACGGTGTAATGATTTTCACGTAAAAACGATATCTCCTTTGGTCGAAAGCGCGATAAAATGACCGGCAGCGGGACCACGCGTTGAACAGAGATTCGAACTACCTGATGACACAACACTTACTCCATCGCGGCATCCGTACTGGACTGGCGCTTGTGATTGCCGCGTCCGTCGCCGGAGCCGCGACGCCTGGCTTTACGCAGAACGTTCCGGTTCCGAAACCGGCGCCCAAGACCCGCGATGGCGGCGTACAGATGACCGCGCAGGAATCCCAGAAGGCCCCGGCGACGGCCCGCGTTGTGCCGCAGCCACCACCGAACCCGGTGATTCCGAATCCGAACCGCAATGTCCCTGCCAATATTTTTGCGACCTTCGACGCCAACCAGAAGGCCCAGGCCGCCAAGGTGAGCACTTATCTGTCTTCGCTGCAGACGCTGGTCGGAAATTTCGTCCAGGTCGGTCCGGATGGCAGCAAGACCAAGGGCGATTTCATCATTCAGAAGCCGGGCAAGGTGCGCTTCGAATATGACGAGCCGAGCCAGATTGCGATCGTCGCCGACGGATCGTCGCTCGCGGTGCGCGACAAGAAGCTCGCGACCCAGGACATCTATCCGCTGTCGCAGACGCCGCTGCGATTCCTGCTGTCGGATCGTATCGATCTGCTCAAGGACACCAACGTCGTCAGCGTCACCGCCGATGATGTCTTCATCAGCGTGACGATCGAGGAGAAGCAGGCACTGATCGGCACCAGCCGCCTGATGCTGATGGTCGGCACCAAGGACGGCCAGCTCAAGCAATGGACCGTGACCGATCCGCAGGGCTACGACACCACGGTCGCGGTCTATAATCTGGATACCTCGAAGAAGGTCGATCCCGGCCTGTTCAAGATCGATTTCACCAACTATTCGACGCCCCCCGGCTAATTTATCTGACTGCGGATGGGTGGAGCAAAGCGATACCCATCATGCCGCCTCCGCTGAGGTGATGGGTTTCGCTTCGCTCTACCCATCCTACCAAGCACCGCAAGCCACCTGTGGACAAGCGAAGAGATAGCGGCTCGAACCGTGCTATGACGCGGTTCTCATGCGCTTCTCCCTGACAACGTGGAATATCAATTCGGTGCGCCTGCGCATCGACATCGTCGCCAAATTCCTCAAATCGGTGCGGCCGGACGTGCTGTGCCTGCAGGAAACCAAGTGCATCGACGACGCCTTTCCGCTGAAACGCTTCAAGCGCCTCGGCTATGAGCATGTCGCGCTGAACGGGCAGAAGGGCTATCACGGCGTCGCCATCGTCTCGAAACTGCCGTTTGAGACCAAGGACATCCGGACCTTCTGCGACAAGGTCGATTCACGGCATATCTCGGTGGCGTTCGGCGACAAGGCGCAGCTGGCAAAGCCTCTGGTGCTGCATAATTTCTACGTCCCGGCCGGCGGCGACATTCCCGATCCCGCGCTCAATCCGAAATTCGATCACAAGCTGAAATTCCTCGACGAGATGAAAGCTTGCGAGCCGCTGCATCCGCGCGGCGATGACCGGCATATCCTGGTCGGCGACCTCAACGTAGCGCCGCATGAGAACGACGTGTGGTCGCACAAGCAGCTGTTGAGGGTGGTCTCGCACACCCCGATCGAATGCGAGAAGCTTCTGGCCGCGCAGGCCCATGGCGAATGGTTCGATGTCGCGCGCGAGCGCATCCCGATGTCGGAGAAGGTCTATACGCGGTGGAGCTACCGCGCCGCCGACTGGACCGTCGGCGACCGCGGCCGCAGGCTCGACCACATCTGGGTTTCGCGCGCGCTGAAGGATGGCGTCACTGATTTCCGCATCACCCGCGACGCCCGCGGCTGGGAACGGCCGTCGGACCATGTGCCGGTCACGGTGACGCTGGAAGTTTGAGCCCGGTCAAATGCTGAGCTTGGCGCCGGCCATCAAGATGTCGCTGGCCAGCTGGCTGGTGCGGGTGGCGAGTTCGTCGCGCAGCCGGCGCGCCGCGGCCGGATCGCTTTCGAGCACGCGCTGGAACAGGCTGCGCGCCACGCGGATCACGGTGGAGTTTTCGATCGCAATCGCGCTGGAGGGCCGTTTCATCGCCACGATCAGCGCAAGCTCGCCGATCAGGGCGCCGGGGCCGGCGATGATTTCGGCGCCGCCGTCCTCGATCCGGAACGCACCGCGCTGCACGATATAGCCGGCGTCCGCCTCGTCGCCGGCGTTGAACAGCTGATCGCCGCCGCCGAATTCGCGCTGCTCGGAGCCGATCGCCAGCATACGCAGCGCCGCCGTTCCCAACAGGCGCAATGTCGGGACGCGCTCGAGCAGGGCTACATCATCTTCGATCGACATACGGAACCGGTGACCGGGATGCGCTAGGAGGTACGATTCGTCGGGCGAATCGTATCACGGCACCAGCTTGTAGCCACCGGCTTCCGTCACCAGGATCTCTGGATTGGCGGCATCTTTTTCGATCTTCTGCCTGAGCCGGTAGATGTGGGTTTCCAGGGTGTGGGTGGTAACCCCCGAATTGTAGCCCCAGACCTCCTGCAGCAGCGTCTCGCGCGACACCGGCATCTGGCCGGCCCGGTACAGGAAACGCAGGATCGCGGTCTCCTTCTCGGTCAGCCGCACCTTGCGGGCGTTGGCGCCGGTCAGCATCTTGGAGCCGGGGCGGAAGCTGTAGGGGCCGACGGAGAACACCGCGTCTTCGCTGGCCTCGTGCTGGCGGAGCTGCGCCCTGATCCGGGCCAGCAGCACCGCGAAACGGAACGGCTTGGCGACATAGTCATTGGCGCCGGATTCGAGGCCCAGAATGGTGTCCGAATCGGTGTCGTGGCCGGTCAGCATGATGATCGGGGCCTTGAAGCCGCCCTTGCGCAGGGAGCGGACCACTTCCCGCCCGTCGGTGTCGGGCAGTCCGACATCCATCAGCACCAGATCGGGGGAATTGGCTTTGGCGGCGCTGGCGCCCTTGGCGCCGGTATCGACCGCGGAGGCTTCGAACTCCTCGTGCAGTGATAATTGCTCGACCAGCGTATCGCGCAGATCGGTATCGTCATCCACGATCAGGATCTTGCGGGCAGTGGCCATAGGTACGATCCTCTTGAGGCAGGCGGCGGACACAAGCGGAAGCGTCTCAAGCCGGTCTTGGTAGGTTTTCTCGGTCGATTGCAGGTCTGGTCGATTGAGTCTGGTCGATTGATGGCCCTGGTCGTGATCAAACCTGGATCATCACGTACTGATTCGCCTTCAGGTAGGAGATTGTTACAATTTCACAAGGCGAACCGCAGTGTATCCCATATTCGCGGGGCTGTTGGATGAATGTCCCGTAATGGGCGTCAAATAGAGCAGAGGCGGCCGGGGAGGCAACCCAGGATTCGGGCGTTTGGCATGGGAAACACCAACTTTTCAATCACTTATGAGACAGATACACGTGATCGGCCGCTCTCGGCGATCAGGGTTCAGCGGGCCGCCGGCGACCCCCGCCGGGGCTGGCTGACGGCCGACGGCTGGACCGTGCCGGTGGCACTTGGTCGCGGCGGCATCCTCGCCAACAAGCGCGAAGGCGATGGCGGCACCCCGCGGGGCAGCTACCGGCCACTGCAATTATGGTGGCGGGCCGACCGCCACCGGCGGCCGCTGACTTTTCTGCCGGCCCGCCCGATTCGCCCCGAGGATGCCTGGTGCGAAGACCCCAAAGATCGCCATTACAACCAGCCGATCCGGCTGACGCGCAACGCGGCCGGCGACCGGCTCACGCGCGAGGATCATCTCTACGACTTCATCGTCGAGATCGACCACAACAGCGCCCCCCGCATCGCCGGCCGCGGCAGTGCGGTGTTCCTGCACCTGGCGCGCACGAATTTTTGCGCGACGGCGGGCTGCGTTTCGATGACAAAATCTGCCATGCTGCGATTGTTGCGACGGCTGGGACCGCAAACCAGAATTTTTATTGGGTAAGCTGCATTTCAGGATTTGGGAACGATGCTCGACAGACAACAAATTGCGTCTGCGTCGCAGGCGCTGCACGACCATTGGCGCGCCGGCACCAAGCTTGACGCGCTCGACGCTTGGATGTGCCCGCAGAACCGCACGGAGGCGTATGCGATCCAGGCCGCGATCGAGAGATTTTCGACGACACATTTGTTCGGCTGGAAGATCGCGGCCACCAGCGAGGCCGGCCAGAAACACATCAATGTCGGCGGTCCGATGGCCGGACGCATCCTGGCCGAGACCGTGATAGCAGATGGCGGCACGGCATCGATGGCCGGCAATGAGATGCGCGTCGCCGAGCCCGAATTCGCGTTTCGCATGCGAACGGATTTGCCGGCGCGATCGACGCCCTACACGGTGCAACAGGTGCTCGACGCCGTCGACACGCTGCATCCGGCGATCGAAATTCCGGATTCGCGGTTTTCGGATTTCGTCCGCGCCGGCGATGCGCAGATCATCGCCGACAATGCCTGCGCGCATCTGTTCGTGCTGGGACCCGCGACGACGGCGGACTGGCGCGCGCGCGATCTGGTCGACGAAAGGCCCGTCACCACGCTGCGCGGCCAGCAATTCATCGGTCACGGCAAGAACGTGCTCGGCGATCCCCGGCTCGCACTGACATGGCTCGCCAACGAATTGCGCCAGCTCGGCGCGACATTGAAAGCGGGCCGGGTCGTCACCACCGGCACCTGCCATCCGCCGCTGCCGATACAGGCCGGCGATTTCTGCGCGGTTGATTTTGGCGTGCTGGGGAAGGTGTCGGTGGGATTCGCGTAGTGGCTACACACTCGGTGTCGTCCCGGCCTTGAGCCGGGACCCATAGTCACCGCCTTTGGTTTTGTGGGAGGTGTCTGCTACACGGCCCTCTCGCTAGATCACGCGGTATGGGTCCCGGCTCAAGGCCGGGACGACAAAACTACCGATGCCCAAAGATCGCCGAACCAACACGGACATGCGTGGCGCCGAACTGGATCGCGATCGCAAGATCGGCGCTCATGCCCATCGAGAGGTTCTTCAGGCCATTGCGCGCGGCGATCTTGGCGGTCAGCGCGAAATGCGGCGCCGGCGCCTCGTTGACCGGCGGGATGCACATCAACCCGGAAATCTGAAGACCATATTTCTCCCGGCAGTTCGCAATGAACGCATCGGCATCGCCGGGTGCGACACCGGCCTTCTGCGGCTCCTCGCCGGTGTTGAGCTGGACGAACAATTCCAGCACCTTGTTCTGGGAATTGATTTCCTTGGCTAACGCTTCGCAAATGCTGGGACGGTCGACCGAATGAATGGCGTCGAACAGCGCGACGGCCTCTTTCGCCTTGTTGGATTGCAGCGGCCCGATCAGATGCAGGGCGATCCCTGGGTAAGCGGACATTAACCCTGGCCATTTCGCCTTGGCTTCCTGCACGCGATTTTCACCGAATACGCGCTGCCCGGCATCAATTATGGGCGAAATCGCCGACGCGTCGAACGTCTTCGACACCGCGATCAATTTTACCGTCGCAGGGTCGCGGCGCGCTTCCTTGCAGGCGCGCGCAATGTCCTGCTCCACGGTAGCGAGACCGCCATTTAAAGGCTTTGTTAGCGACGTGGTCATCTCTGGCGTCATGTCGGGCTTCGTCTCGTAAATTTACGGAATTTCCTCGAATTTTACCAAGTTCGGGAAAGGCTTTTTGAACCCTTCGCTCTACTGTCACACGGGGCAGGGGACGAGGATGTCTGGCGTTACTTTCAACCGCAACAGGGCGAAACTCAAGAAGCTTCTGGGAATCCGCGCGCGGCTTGCGCTGCTGGCATTGCTCCTGGTGGCGCCCTTGATGCTGGAGCGCGTCCGTTCGCTCGACGATACCAGATCCAAGCAGATCGCCGCTGCCTCCGAGGAATTTGTCAATATCACTCAGCACAGCGCCGATACCCAGCGCGAGGTGATTTCCTCGGTCGAGACAATGCTGAAATCGGCGGCCTATATCCGTGCCTCCGGCGGCATCGCGCGCAGCTGCGAAATCCTGCGCGCCAGCCTGCCGACCAATCTGCCCTGGATCCGCAGCATCATGATCGTCGCAAAGGACGGCCTGGTGCAGTGTTCCACCCTGAACATGCAGGTCGGGCTCAACCTCGGCGACCGCGACTATTTCCGCAAGGCGCAGGAAACCCGCGACTTCGTTTTCAGCGATTATCTGTTCGGCAAGACCAATGGCCGGCCGATGATGATGGCGGCCTATCCCGTGGCCGCAATCAATCCGGAGGAAGATGCCGTCGTCGTGGCCGGCATCAATATCGACTGGCTGTCGAAGATCATGACCAATCTCGGCGGCCGTCCGGGAATTTCGTCGCTGCTGGTCGACAGTGCCGGCATCGTCATCGCCGCGCCCGCCGACCAGACCAGCATGATCGGCCGGCCGCTCGACAACGTGCCCCTATTGGCGGCGATCGCCGACAAGGCGCTCGGCTCCAACGCGCCGTCGGGTTCGCTGTCGTTTGCGGGGACTGATGGTTCCAAGCGCATGATCAGTTTTGCGCGCATTTCCGGAACGCAATCGCGGCTGATCGTCAGCATCGACGAGGCCAAGGTGACGGCCGCGATCAATCGCGATATCCGCACCGCCTATCTTCAATTGGGATTCGTCTGCCTGTTCGTGCTGCTGGGGGCGCTGATCGGCGCCGAGAAACTGATCATCAACCCGATCGAGGTCATGACCGGTATGGCCAGGCGCTTCGGCGAGGGCGATTGGTCGGCACGCGTCGCGCGCAACAAGCTGCCGTCGGAATTCATGCCGCTGGCGCGCGCCTTCAACGCGATGGCCGCCCAGCTCAGCCAGCGTGAGCGCGAACTTATCGCGACCAACGACCGTCTCACGGTGATGGCCTCGATCGACATGCTGTCGGGCCTCGCCAACCGCCGCGGCTTCCAGAGCCGTCTGGATTTCGAGTGGATGAAGGCGCAGCAATACAACAGCGAATTGTCGTTGTTGATGATCGATGTCGATCACTTCAAGCTCTACAATGACAGCTATGGCCACCCCGAGGGAGACGCGTGCCTCACCAGGCTCGGCGAGGCGCTGGCCGGGATCTCCGCCGACACCATGGGCTTTGCCGGCCGTTATGGCGGCGAGGAATTCTGCCTGCTGCTGCCGAACACCGACTCGCTCAAGGCGCTGGCGATCGGCGAAACGGTGCGTGCGGCGGTACAGAGCCTCGGGATACCGCACGTCACCAGCAGCCACAAAACCGTCACGGTCAGCGTCGGCGTCGCCGCCACCCTGCCGAACGACACCCAGCGGCCCGGCGACCTGATCGAGGCCGCCGACGCCGCCCTCTACGCCGCCAAGCACCGCGGCCGCAACACCGTGGTCGAGCATGGATTTACCCGGCTGATCGACGAAGCCGGCATGGCGCTGGCGGGTTAAAGATCGCGTATCGCGGGCGCAGGGCCTGTTCGGCGGTACACCCGCAGGTGCCCAGACTCAAAATCGCGAAAACAACCCCATGCAAAGTAAGAATAGGCCCCGCTTGCAGCAACTTGGCTGTTTGCGTCCGGGGCACGGGCCGGCCCGTCGTCAGGCCCGACTTAATTCGTTTTAGGCAGTTGCCTGCTGCTGCTCGGCCTCGAGTTCGGTCTCGGTGACCACCCGGTTCCGACCGGTCTTCTTGGCCAGATACAGCGCGCGATCGCAGCGTTCGATTAAATCGGCCATGGATTCGCCGCCCTGAAACTGCGCCACACCGATGGAAATGGTGATGCCGGGCAGCGCTTCGCCGGTCGAGCGGCGGGAAATGTGACATTCCGCGACCGAACGCCGGATCCGTTCCGCGATCGCGGTAGCCGTGGACAAGCCGGCGTTGGGCAGAATGACGATCAGCTCCTCGCCGCCATAGCGCGCCGGCAGATCGATGTCCCGCACACTATCGCGCAGCACTTTCGCCATCAGGCGAAGCACCTGATCGCCGACGCCGTGGCCGAACTCGTCGTTGAAGCGCTTGAAATGGTCGATATCCATCAGCAGCGCGCTGACGGGATCATCCTGTTCCATCGCGGCGATCTGGGCCTTGCGGAAGAACTCCTCCAGCGCCCGGCGGTTCGGCAGGCCGGTCAGCGTGTCAGTCTTTGCCCGTTCCTCTGACTTGACCAGGGAATCGCGGATCGTGGCCAGTTCGCGTGATTTCTCGACAAAACTGACTTCGAGCTTGGTGGCGCGCGTCGTCGCCTTGGCGAGTTCGCCCATCAGGCTCTCGACCAGCTGCTTGGGATCGAAGCCGGCTTCTGTCCGCTCGGTGACATCGTTGATCGCAGCCATCTGGGTGCGGTTGTCGTCGATGGCGGTGGTCAGGAACCGCTTGGCTGACGCCATCACCGAGTGCAGTTGCTGGGAGACATCGTAGGCTACGGCCTCGTCGGAGGCTTTGGTCCCGACGTAGCTCTCGTATATTTCGCGATTGGTGTGGGCGTCGAATTTGCGCTTGTTGCCGATCAGGATATCGATCGCCCGCTTCAGTATGGGCGGCTCACCCAGCGTATAGTTGAACCAGACGTGGAAATTGTTCGGCGTCGGCGGAACGCGCTGCTCGGCCATCGACCGCATCGCCTTTTCGGCGATCGACGTGGCGTATTCGAAATCCAGCTCGTCGAAGGCCGCGGTCACGCTATTTAGTATCCAGCCCGGTGAATCGATGCTCTTTTCATAGGCAGGTTCCCACAAATTCGTTAAACGCACCTCAACCGGACCGCCGCCTGTGCTTTCCGCCTGCTCCGGGAAGCTCGACCGATATCCTCCAACCCGTTGACCCCGCAATCGATTCTGTGGCCTAGTCCGCCGTCTTTTAACGGCTGAAAAACCCAGTAATAAACCCCTGCGACGCCATGACCTCCGAACGCTATAACGCCCGTGACTCCGAGCCGCGCTGGCAACGCCAGTGGGACCAGAAGGCGATCTTCGCCTCCAAAAACGATGATTCCCGGCCGAAATATTACGTCCTCGAGATGTTCCCCTACCCGTCCGGCCGCATCCATGTCGGTCACGTCCGCAACTATGCCATGGGCGACGTGCTGGCCCGGTTCAAGCGGGCCAAGGGCTTTAACGTGTTGCACCCGATGGGCTGGGACGCGTTCGGACTGCCCGCCGAGAATGCCGCGATCGAGCGCAAGGTGGCGCCGAAGGCCTGGACCTACGAGAATATCGCCGCAATGAAGAAGCAGCTCCAAACCATGGGGCTCTCTCTGGACTGGTCACGCGAATTCGCGACCTGCGATCTCGCCTACTACAAGCATCAGCAGAAGATGTTCCTGGATTTCCTGGGCGTGGGCCTCGCCGAGCGCGAGAATCGCAAGCTCAACTGGGACCCGGTCGACATGACCGTGCTCGCCAACGAGCAGGTGATCGACGGCCGCGGCTGGCGCTCCGGCGCCGTCGTCGAGCAGCGCGAGATGAACCAGTGGGTCTTCAAGATCACAAAGTACTCGCAGGAACTGCTGGACGCGCTGGATACGCTGGATCGCTGGCCCGACAAGGTGCGCCTGATGCAGCGCAACTGGATCGGCCGCTCCGAGGGCTTGCTGCTGCGTTTCGCGCTGGATGCGGCAACGACGCCGGCCGGCGAGAGCGAGCTGAAGATTTTCACGACGCGGCCCGACACGCTGTTCGGCGCCAAGTTCATGGCGATCGCGCCCGATCATCCGCTGGCAATGGCCGCCGCGATGAAGAACCCGAAGCTTGCGGAGTTCATCGCCGAGGTCAAACGCATCGGCACCGCGCAGGAAATCATCGACACCGCGGAAAAGCAGGGTTTTGATACCGGTATCCGCGCGGTGCATCCGTTCGATCCGAGCTGGAAGCTGCCGGTCTATGTCGCGAACTTCGTGCTGATGGAATACGGCACGGGTGCCATCTTCGGCTGCCCGGGCCACGACCAGCGCGACCTCGATTTCGTCAGCAAATATGCGCTCGGCGTCACGCCCGTGGTGTGTCCCGAAGGCCAGGACCCGAGCAGTTTCGTCATCACCGACACCGCCTATGACGGCGACGGCCGCATGATCAATTCGCGCTTCCTCGATGGCATGACCATCGATCAGGCCAAGGAGGAAGTGGCAAAACGGCTGGAATCAGAGCTGCGCGGCAACATGGCTGTCGCCGAGCGGCAGGTGAACTTCCGCCTGCGCGACTGGGGCATTTCGCGCCAGCGCTATTGGGGCTGCCCGATCCCGGTGATCCATTGCCCGAAATGCGATGTGGTGCCGGTGCCGGACAGCGACCTGCCGGTGGTGCTGCCGGAGGATGTCAGCTTCGACAAGCCCGGCAACGCGCTCGACCATCACCCGACCTGGAAGCATGTCGCCTGCCCGAAATGCGGGGCTAAGGCCCAGCGCGAAACCGACACCATGGACACGTTTGTCGACTCGTCCTGGTACTTCGCGCGCTTCACCGATCCCTGGAACGAGAAGGCGCCGACCACGCCCGATGTTGCCAACCGGATGATGCCGGTCGACCAGTATATCGGCGGCGTCGAGCACGCGATCCTGCATCTGCTGTACAGCCGCTTCTTCACCCGCGCGATGAAGGCGACCGGCCATATCAGCATGGACGAGCCGTTCGCCGGCATGTTCACGCAGGGCATGGTGGTGCACGAGACCTACCAGAAGGCCGACGGCTCCTACGTCACGCCAGCGGAAGTGAAGATCGAGGCCGGCGGCAATGGCAAGCGCGCCAGTCTGCTGACGACGGGCGAAGACGTCACCATCGGCGCGATCGAGAAGATGTCGAAGTCAAAGAAGAACACGGTCGACCCCGACGACATCATCGCGACCTATGGCGCCGACGTCGCACGCTGGTTCATGCTGTCGGACTCACCGCCGGACCGCGACGTGCTCTGGAGCGACGAGCGTGTGCAGGGCGCCTCGCGCTTCGTGCAGCGGCTGTGGCGGCTGGTCAACGAGTCGGCTGAAATCGCCAAAGCGGCGCCTTCCGCCCGGCCGGCGTCGTTCGGCGCCGACGCGCTGGGATTGCGCAAGGCGGCCCATGGCGCGCTGGACAAGGTCTCGAACGGCATCGAGCGGTTGCATTTCAACGTCTGCCTCGCCCATATCCGCGAATTCGCCAATGCATTGGCCGAGGTGCTGGGACGCGAGGGCCAGGCTGCGCCGGATCTCGCTCCAGATCTTTCCTGGTCAGTCAGGGAGGCTGCGGTCATCCTTGTTCAACTGTTCGCGCCCATGATGCCGCATCTGGCCGAGGAGTGCTGGACGGTATTGGGGCAATCCGGGCTGATTTCGGAGGCCAATTGGCCCCAAATCGAACGCGATTTGCTGATTGAAGACACGGTGACGCTGGTGGTTCAGGTCAACGGCAAAAAACGGGGTAATGTTACCGTGCCACGGGGTGCCCAAAATCCGGAAATTGAGGCTGCCGTTTTGGCGCTTGATGCGGTAAAACTGGCCCTGGGCGGCAAGGCCGTCCGCAAGGTGATCGTTGTTCCCATGAGGATCGTGAATGTCGTTGGCTAGAACCCGGATCGCCGCTCGGCTGCTGGCCGTCGCCGCTCTGGCGGCGCTGACGGCCGGCTGCTTCCAGCCGATGTATGCCGAACGTGCCGACGGTTCACCCGGCCTGCGCGAAAAACTGATGGGCGTGGAAGTCCCGCCGGTCGACAAGAACAACGCCTCCCGCGAAGCCCGCGTGCAGGTCGAAATCCGTAACGCGCTGGCTTTCAAGCTGTATGGCAATGCGACCGGCATGCCGCCGACCCATCGGCTGGTGCTGCGGTTCTCCAGCTCGCGCTCGTCGCTGATGATCGATCCGGCCACCGCGCTGCCGTCGAGCGAGAATTACGCCATTGATGCGCAGTACAATCTGATCGATCTCGCCTCGAACAAATCGGTGATGACCGGCTCGACCTTCTCCCGCGTGTCCTATGACATCCCGGGCCAGCTGCAGCGCTTCGCCCGCGCCCGCGCCTTCCGCGACGCCGAGGATCGCGCCGCCCAGGAGATCGCGGAAAATATCCAGACCCGGCTGGCGTCGTACTTCGTCGCCGGCAGCTGATCCCTCCCGTCATTCCGGGGCACGCGTAGCGTGAACCCGGAATCTCGAGATTCCAGGTCTGGTCCTCCGGACCATCCCGGAATGACAATCCAAAAGGATCCTCGTGGTCGCGCTTCGCGGAAAAGAAATCGACGCTTTTCTCGCCCGGCCCGATTCCGGCCGTCCCATCATCTTGCTGTACGGTCCCGATGCCGGCCTGGTGCGCGAGCGCGCCGATGCATTGCTGGCGTCCGCCGTCGACGATGCCAATGATCCGTTTTCGCTGGTACGGCTGGACGGCGACGAACTGTCCGCCGAACCGTCGCGGCTGGTCGAGGAGGCGATGACGATCCCGATGTTCGGCGGCCGGCGTGCCATCCGTGTGCGCGCCGGTTCCCGCAGTTTTGCCAGCGGTATCGACACGCTGGCGGAGATGCCGTTGAAGGATTGCCGCATCGTGATCGAGGCCGGCGAGCTGCGGCCGGAATCGCCGCTGCGCAAGGCCTGCGAGCGCGCCAAGACCGCGGTCGCGATCGCCTGCTATCCCGACACCGAGCGCGATCTCGCCAAGCTGATCGACGACGAATTGCGGCCGTCCAACCTGCGCATCGCACCCGACGCCCGCGCGGTGTTGACCGCGCTGCTCGGCGGCGACCGGCAGGCCTCGCGCAACGAATTGCGCAAGCTCGCGCTCTACGCCCACGGCAAAGGCGAGGTCTCGATCGACGACGTGATGGCGGTTGTCGCCGACGCGTCCGAGCTGAAGCTCGATCCGATCGTCGACGGTGCGTTCGCGGGCAGGCCGGATCTGGTCGAGAGCGAATTCGCCAAAGCCATGATCGCGGGCACCTATCCGGGCGTGATCATTTCCGCGGCCCAGCGCCAGGCGGCATGGCTGCACAAATCGGCACTCGCGGTCGCCGAGGGCACGCCGGTCTCGACCTTGCTCGAGAGCGGATATCCGCGGTTGCATTTTTCGCGCAAAGGCGCGGTCGAAGTAGCACTGCGCAATTTCAGCGCGCCGCGGCTTGTCGGGATCATCGAGCAGCTCGCGACCGCCGCCTTCGACATGCGCAAGCAAGCCACGTTGGCGGCCGCGATCGCGCAACGCGCGCTGCTGTCGATCGCAGCGAATGCGAAGCGGCGGGGATGAATCTTCGTCGTCCCGGCTCAAGGC
>JACDAG010000145.1 GCA_013695565.1 Bradyrhizobium sp. | reverse complement strand
CCAGGCGCAGAATCTCAAGCCCAAGCTGCCGAGCGTCCGCACCATCATCACCACCGAAGGCGGCGCGCCGGAATGGCAGGACTTTACGGCCTGGCGCGAAGCGCAGAGCGGCGACGATCCCAAGGTGCCGATCAGCCCCAAGGACATCGCGATCCAGCTCTATACGTCCGGCACCACGGGCAAACCCAAGGGCGCGATGCTGTCGCACACCAATTTCCTCAATCTGGTGCAGACCGGCAGTGAAGCCGAGAAGCCCGACTGGAATAAATGGTCGACCGACGACGTCTCGCTGGTGGCGATGCCGATCTTCCACATCGGCGGCTCCGGCTGGGGCGTGATGGGCCTCTATCACGGCGCCCGCGGCGTGATCGCGCGCGAGTTCGATCCCACCAAGGTGCTGGATTTCTTCGAGCAGTCCGGAATTACCAAGCTGTTCATGGTGCCGGCCGCGATGCAGTTCGTGGTGCGGCAGCCCCGCGCGCGGCAGGTCGATTTCTCGCGACTGAAATACATGCTCTACGGCGCCTCGCCGATCCCCGCGGCGCTGCTCAAGGAGTGCATCGAGGTGTTCAAATGCGGCTTCGTGCAGATGTATGGCATGACCGAAACGACCGGCACCATCGTCGCCCTTCCGCCAGAGGATCATGTCGAAGGCCTCGACCGCATGCGCTCCGCCGGCAAGGCCCTGCCTGGCATTGAGCTTGCGATCCTCGACGCCGACGGCAAGCGCTTGCCGCCCGGCGAAGTCGGCGAGATCGCCACCCGCTCCGGCTCCAACATGGTCGGCTACTGGAACCTGCCGGAAGCCACCGCCAAGACGCTCGACCGCGACGGCTGGCTGCGCACCGGCGATGCCGGCTACATGGACAGTGACGGCTACCTCTATATCCACGACCGCATCAAGGACATGATCATCTCCGGCGGCGAGAACATCTATCCCGCCGAGGTCGAGAGCGCGATCTGCGATCACCCTGATGTCGCCGAAGCCGCCGTGATCGGCATCCCCGACGACAAATGGGGCGAAGCGGTGATGGCGATCGTGGTGATGAAGCCCGGCAAGGCCGCGACTTCCGCCGACATCATCAACTTCACCCGCGAACGCATCGCCGGCTTCAAGACGCCGAAATCGGTCGACTTCCTGGAGGCGCTGCCGCGCAATCCGTCCGGCAAGATCTTGCGGCGAAATTTGCGCGATCCGTATTGGGCAGGGAGGGATCGACAGGTGAATTGAGTTCTTTTGTCGTCCCGGCCTTGAGCCGGGACCCATACGCCGTGCTCTGAATAATTGCAGCGAGCTATTGGTTGCCTTGTTTGTTGACGTGCCTCACACCGCGTCCTCGGATTATGGGTCCCGGCTCAAGGCCGGGACGACGGGTTGATGGAGTGACGGAAGCCTCAATGCTTCCCTGCTCCCATATACCCGAACAGAAATCCGGCCACCTTGCGCTTCTGGATTTCCTCGCTGCCTTCGGTGATGCGGTAGCGTCGGTGGTGGCGGTAGATGTGTTCGAACGGCTTGTGGCGCGAATAGCCCATGCCGCCATGGACCTGCATCGCGCGGTCGGCGGCTTCGCAGCACAGGCGATTTGCCCAGAAGTTGCACATCGAGACCCGATCGGACAGCGTATGTTCGACCTCGGCCTGGGTCAGTTTGTCCATTTCCCACGCGGTCTTGCGGATCAACAGCCGCAGCATTTCGGCCTGCGTCGCCAGTTCCACCAGCGGCCACTGAATGGCCTGGTTCTCGGACAGGGCCTTGCCGAACGGCTTTCGCTCGCGGGCGTATTTCACGCTCTCATTGATGCAATAGACCGCCGCTCCCAGCGAACTCGCCGCCTGCCGGATCCGGTTTTCGTGCACGAAGCATTGCGCCAGCGACAGGCCGCGGCCGACCTCGCCGAACAGCGCGTCATCAGGCACGAATACGTCAGTGAAGCTGACGCGGGGGTGATCGGTCGGCATGTTGAAGGTCCACATATACTCCTCGATCTTCACGCCTTCGGCTTTCGCCGGCACCAGCAGGCAGGTGATGCCGCGCGCATCGCCGTCATTGCCTGACGTGCGCGCGAACAGCGCGCAATGCGTCGCGACATGCATGCCCGTGGTCCACATCTTCTGGCCGTTGACGAGCCAGCCTTTGATGTTATCGCGGGTCGCCGGCACCGCACGGGTTTCCATATGCGTCGCGTCGGAGCCGTGCTCGGGCTCGGTCAGGCCAAAGGTGATGCGGCATTTGCCGGTGATCGAGCCGTCGATCATCGCTTTCTGTTCTTCGGTGCCGTAGCGATCGAGCATGGTGACGATCGGCAGATTGCCGACGACCGAGTGCTCGTTCTGCAAATCGTTGTGCAGGCCCAATCCCTGGGATGCGAAATGCTCGCGGATCACGGCCATCCAGAGGTTGGAGCCGTCCTTGCCGCCGTAACGCTTCGGGATTGCAAAGCGCAAATGGCCGGCGGCGTCGGCAAGGTTCTTGGCCTTGCGCAGCAGCGCTTCCCATTCGTGACGTGGCAGGCCGCCCTTGTCGAAATCGGTGCGCGCCCATTCGCGGCGATGGTCGAAGAAGCGGATGTTGTCATCGGCCGCTTCCAGCGGCTTGATTTCGCGCGCGATGAAGCGATCGAGTTCGCTGAGATAGGCGACGAGGTCGGCGGGCAATGCAAAATCCACAGCGGTCTCTCCCGGAATGTCGTTTATTGTGTTTAGTGGCTAGCCGGACCAGGCGGCGCATTTCGATTAAGGTTGGAAGAGCCGGTCCAAGTCAAGCAACGGAATATCCCTTGGCATGCGCGGCTCGCTTGCGTAATTGAATGGGTTCCGGCGGCGAATACGGCACTATTATTCCTCGTCACAGAAAAACAGCGGGAGCGAACATGGATCTCAAATTCTCCAAGGTCACGCGCAAGGGGCCGATCACGACAATCACGTTGTCCCGCCCCGAAGTGTACAATGCGCTGCATATCGATGCGCATTTCGAACTCAACAAGGTGTTCGACGACTTCTCCGCCGATCCCGACCAGTGGGTCGCGATCGTCACCGGCGCCGGCGACAAGGCCTTTTGTGCGGGCAACGATCTGAAATGGCAGGCGGCAGGCGGTAAGCGTGGCTGGGACAAGGGCGGCTTCGCCGGCCTCACCTCGCGCTTCGACTGCGACAAGCCGATCATCGCCGCCGTCAACGGCGTCGCGATGGGCGGCGGCTTTGAGATCGCGCTGGCCTGCGACCTCATCATTGCGTCGGAGAATGCGACCTTCGCACTGCCCGAGCCGCGCGTCGGCCTCGCCGCGCTCGCCGGCGGCGTGCACCGGCTGCCGCGCCAGATCGGCATGAAGCGCGCCATGGGCATGATCCTGACCGCGCGCCACGTCTCGGCGAAAGAAGGTCTCGAACTCGGCTTCGTCAACGAGGTCGTCCCCGCCGGCGAAGCGCTGGCCGCGGCCGAGCGCTGGGCCGAGACCATTGCCAAGAACTCGCCGATGTCGATCCGCGCCTCCAAGCAGGCGATCCAGAAGGGCCTTGCGGTCTCGCTGGAACAGGCGATGGCCGAGCAGCGGGAATACCCGGCGGTGAAGGCGATGGCGGCCTCGCAGGATTACATTGAGGGGCCGAAGGCGTTTTCGGAGAAGCGCGCGCCGAAATGGCTGGGGAAATAGGACACTCTCCGCCGTCATTGCGAGCGGAGCGAAGCAATCCATGCCGCAACAAAGCTGGATTGCTTCGTCGCTGACGCTCCTCGCAATGACGAACGTAAGCGCATTGGTCTTGCAGGATGGGTAGAGCGAAGCGAAACCCATCGATGGGGCGGCGATGCTCATGATGGGTTTCGCTACGCTCCACCCATCCTACGATTTCAACTCCCTCTTGTACGACGCGTAGTTCGGCTGATCGACCGCGAGCTTGTCCATCGTGGTTTGCCACAGATGCTCGGCCAGGCCCGGCGTCTGCAGATCGACTTCGCCCGTTGAAATCTTCTCCGACAGGGCGCGGTTGAGGTCGAGCAGTGAACCCTGCATCGCCAGCAGCTGCGTCAGGCGCGTGGCTTCCGCGCTATCGCTGTCGCCTTCCAACGCCAATTGCCGCGTCACCAGGTCGAGGCCGTTGATGGCGACGCGGAGCTT
>JACDAG010000013.1 GCA_013695565.1 Bradyrhizobium sp. | reverse complement strand
CTCCGAAGGCACTGACGAGATGAACGATCAGCTGATGTCCTCGCCGGCAGCCTCGGTGCCGCCGGAACGCCGCAACATGGCGATGATCTTTCAGTCCTACGCAATTTGGCCAAATATGACAGTGTTCGAGAATGTCGCCTTTGGCCTGCGCGCACGCAGGCTCCCAAGCGAGGAAGTCCGCCGCCGCACCACCGAAATGTTGTCCATCGTGAAGCTGGATCAACTGAGCGCGCGCTACCCGAACGAGCTGTCAGGCGGACAGCAGCAAAGGGTTGCGCTTGCGCGGTCCATCGTCATAAAGCCGGAAGTCCTGTTGCTCGACGAGCCGCTGTCGAACCTCGATGCCAACCTGCGCGAGGAAATGCGCGGAGAAATCCGACGGCTGCACGATGAATTCAATATGACCACGGTCTATGTGACCCATGATCAGTCTGAGGCGATGGCGATCTCCGATCGCATTGCCGTGATGAACCAGGGGAGGATCGATCAACTGGATGCGCCGGTGGACATCTACCGCAAACCCAAGACCCGATTTGTGGCAGGCTTCATCGGCCGGACGAACTTCATTGAGGGGCGCCTGAACGACGATGTTGTCAATTTCAGCGGCTTCGACATCGCGAGGTCGAAGCTCGGCACTACCAGCATCCCGGCCGGGGTTTCGACCTTTTCAGTGCGACCACAAAGCATGGAAGTGCTGGCAAATCGACCGACCGAAGCAAACCCGTTGGACATTCCCGGCAAAATCACCACGCGAACTTTTCTCGGCGAGACGTGGGATTATACGTTCGACTCGGGGTCAGGGCTCCGCCTGCGCGTCGTCTCGTCGCCCGCCATTACACTGGAAATGAATCAACCTGTCTGGCTGCGGATCGATCCAGCACAGATCGTCAGGGTGGAGGACTCGCCCGCGGTGGCTTGAGCGGCCGAGGCGCACGGTATGGCGTCTACATCGACGATCTGGAGCGGCGGTCGGGCGCACCAGGGCTTGGGCCCGGCCGACAATCCGTACCAGGCGCGGCAAATCCTGAGGCTCCATGCTCTCTCGTATCAAATCGTGGGCTAGCGGGCTGAAACGGGACGCTCACGCGATCTATCTCGCGTCCCGCGATCCGCGCGTGCCATGGTACGCGAAGGCGCTCGCCATTGCCGTTGCCGGGTATGCGCTTTCACCGATTGATCTCATTCCGGACTTTATCCCGATCATCGGCTATCTCGACGAGTTGGTCCTCCTCCCCTTGGGCATCTGGCTCGTGGTGTCGCTGATTCCCCCCGAAGTCATGATCGAATGCCGCGCCAGGGCGGACGAGGCCGGGCAGCGTCCAACCAGCCGGGCCGGAATGGTGGCCATCATCCTGTTATGGATCGCAGGCGCATTGATGCTGGGATGGGCCGGCTACGCCTGGTGGAGCCGGCCGTAAAGGGCATCCTGACGCGTGCCGCTTGCTTCAGAACGTCGCCTTCAGGCCCGCGTAAAAGGCGCGCGGCCGCGCCGGGCTGAGCGAACGCGCATCGGCGAAGGGCGCACCGCCATTGGCGAAATTGGGCACGTCTGCGGTATCGAAGAAGGTCCCGTAGGTCGCATAGCGGTTATCGAAGATGTTATCCACCCGCCCGTAGATCTGGAGCTTCTTGTTGACCTGATACGAAGTGTGCAGGTTAAAGACCGCATAGGACGGCAGTCTCGGTGCTTGATTGGATTCATCTCCGACAAAATACTGGTTATCGACGAACAACGCATCGCCTCCGACCTTGAAGGCATCGGTGACCGAATAATCGACACCGAACTTGATCCGATTACGGGGTATCGCAGGAATCCGGTTGCCCCGCAGGATCTGGACATTGCCGTTTTCATCGGCGAATGGACTGTGGGAGCCTACCTGCAGCGCGTCGAGGAACCGTGCATCCACGAGGGCATAGCTGGCATATAGTTGCAATGTCTTCGACGTCAGATTGACCTGGGCCTCGATGCCCTGGCGGCGGGTCCGGCCTACGTTCTGGAAATAGCCAAATCCCTGGAGCTCCGGGCTCGGAATCGCGAGGATGTCATCGGCATTCGTGGCGCGGAACGCTCCGATCTTCCATCCGAGCGTGCCGATACCCAACTCCTTCGTCCCGCGGAAGCCTGCCTCTATCGTGCGGGACACCACTTGCTTCAACGGCGGGTCGGCGATCAGGAAGGCGGCGATCAGACATGGGCGCGCCGGGTCGGCGCACGCGAGCTCCAGCGGGGTCGGTGCGCGATTGGCTTCGGAATATCCGGCATAGGCCGTCAGGGCCGGCGTGATCTTGTAGGTGCCGCCGATCATCGGATTGAAGCGGGTAAACGTGTGCTCGCCGTTGAGCGCGGTGCCGATCTGATCCTCCAGCTGAATGCGCGCATGGTTGAACCGGCCGCCGCCCGTGATCGAAAATGCATCGGTGACGTCGAAAGTGTCTTGCGCGTAGAACCCGCTGTACCGGTTGGTGGCTCGCAGCCCGACCGGACCGATCGAGATCGGTTCACCGGACGGTCCGAGATGGATGCCGCTGCCGTTGACGACGTAGTTCGAACCGATGGTGCCCACTTCCGCGTTGGCCCCGAAGCGGGTCACGCCCGAGTCGAAACTGGCGCCAACCATGAACTGGTTGTTGTGCCCGAACAACTGGTCGGTGTTGGTGGCCTGCAGCGTAGCTCCCGTTGTCGTCGAACGGGTCGTTGTCCGGTCGATCTGCCCCAGCACGGCGGTATCGAGAAATGGATTTGCGAGTTGGACGCCATTGAGGCCATTTGCCGGCACATCATCGTCATTAAAACAAAGTAGCAGCGGATCGGCGGCACATGGCTGGGTGGCAGTCGGATTGCCATCTACCGTCCTTTGTTCGAATACGCGGACACGTGCCGAGCCTTCGATCGTCCAGGTCGGCGTCGCTTCGACTTTTCCGGTCAGGTTCACATAGCCGACGCGGTTGGCTGTCGTCTGCGGCATGGTGTAGGTCGCGCCCCAGTAATTCTGCAGCAGTTCGACCGGCACCGTCGCCGCCGCGCCGAAATTGTTTTTGGCGATGCCCATGTTGAGGTGAAATTCACTGCTGTCGGTCCGGTAGCCGACATCGCCGTAGAACCGACGAATCGTCGACTCCGAAAAATTGCGAAAGCCGTTGTCGCGCGCGCCTTCGAGCGCGCCGTATACGGAAAAATTGTCGATCTGCTTGCCCCACTGCGCCGAACTCTGGATGCGTCCGAACGAGCCGCCCATCGTGTTGATTTCGGCGCCCTGATAGTTGAAGCCATTCTTCATCTGCACATTGACCGCCCCGCCCAGCGCATTGAGGCCGAACGCGGGATTGTTGGTCACGACGGTGACCGACCTGATCGCGGCTGTCGGAATCAAGTCCCAGTTGACGGTGTCGCCGAACGCTTCGTTGACGCGCACGCCGTTCTGGTAAACCGCAAGTCCCTGCGGCGTACCGGCGACCGGCGATGCAACAAAGCCTCGAAATTGAATGTCAGGCATGAAAGGATTTCCGGTCGTATCACTGACGATGATACCCGGTACCTGTTGCTGCAAGGCGTCGGCGATGTTGAGCGAACCAGTGCGCGCAATTTGTCCGGCACCCACCGCGTTGATGCTGGCCGGCACCTTGTCGACATCCAGGCCGGAACCGGCCGTCGGCGTGGGCGCAGTCGGGTAAACAAGAACCCTGCGCAAGTTCCGCGTGCCGGTCCGAGGGGCATTCCTGCTGCGCGCCGGCCTGGCGGCGGTTCCCGGCGAAACCACCTCGATGGCGGGCAAGACTTCGCTGCTGCCTTGCGCATCCTGAGCATGAGCACAATCGCTCGCGGGAACCAGACACAGTGATATTGTCCCGATAAACAGGAAGCGAGCGCCCATTTACTTCGTCCCATCCCATTCCGACTGCACTGGTGTCGGCCGGTACGCCGCGGGCGATCTTAGGGCGTCGAAAAAGTTGCGCACCATTCAAAACGTCCCGAACGGGTTCGGGAAAAATTCCCGATCAGCGACTGAGGTCGCAGGGAACCAGCGCCTCCACCGTCACGCCGCTATCCCCGGAGGCAATCGTGAGCGAGCCGCCCAGCGCCAAAATGCGCTCGCGCATTCCGGTTAGCCCGAAGCCAAGCTTGTGATCGGGCCCCAACCCCGTTCCATTGTCGCGAACCCGCACCAGTACGCCGCCGCGGCCGCTAGGGGTCGATCCCGAAGGCAATTCGGTCGGTTCAACGCTTACGTTGATGCAACTGGCGCCGGCGTGGCGAAAGACATTGGTCAGCGCTTCCTGAATGGTGCGGTAGATCGTCAAGTCGGCCGTCTCGCCGGTGTCGCCCAATGACGGCGAGATCGCCGTTTCGATGACGACGTCGGGATGAGACTCCCCCCAAAGACGCAGCAGAGCGCCCAGCGCCTCGCGAAGGCCGAGTTCCGTCAGCCCCACGGGTCGCAATTTTTCCAGCACCCGCCGGTTGGATTGCTGCAAGGCATTCAGCTGTTCCAATATGGCACTGCCGTGCTTTCGCGTGGCCTCCATGCCCGGATCCCCCGCCTCCGATATCCGCACCAGCGCGCCGGCACGCACGCGTAAAGCGAAGAGGTACGGTCCAAATTCATCATGCAGCTCGCGGGCAATTTCCTTGCGTTCGACGTCCTGCAAGGAGACGACCCGTTCGGCCAGACGCCTCTTGTCGTCAACCGCATCGCCCAACGTGGCCGCAAGGTGATTCAGCTTGTCGCAGATGGCAACGAGTTCCGGCGGACCGTCCGGTTTCACGCGCGTGTCATAGCCACCGGCTTCGATCCTGGCCATCGCCCCCGCAAGCGTCTGGATCGGTGCGAGCGCCCGGCTGACGACCCTGCTCGTAATGAGGAAGAGAGCGATCGCAATCGCCGTGCCGATTTGGAGCTGGGTGACGATCCCGTCCCAGATCTCCGCCATTTCATCATTCGGATGCGACGTGATCAGCAGCAAACCAGGCTTTCCCTTGATCGAAATCGGCACGTTCACCGTGGTCTGTTCGGGATGAACAAGCCTGACAAACCATGCCGGCGGCGAGCGTGCGTCGGCATTGTCGTCCGGCTTGTCTGCGATACCGGACCGCACGACCGACCCACCCTGTCGCCTGATGCTGACGTGACGCAGGCGGTTGAGATCGTGAACGATCTGGTCCAGACGCGCTTCGGGGTCGGACGCCTCGTTCAATCCCGCAACGATGGTGTCGATAAACTCGCGCGCCAACCGTATGACGCTTTGATCTTCGGCCTGAACGCGCGGCCCGGCCTCAAGCACAAGCCGCGCAACATTGATGGCCAGGCCGAGCGTGAGGACAAGCGCGAGCAACAGATTGATCCGGGCGCGCAAGGAAAGCTTTTGCCACATATCATTTGTCCAGGAGTGAAATCGCCTTTGCCTGAGAGCGAACTCGCCTTCAATTCATCATCGAGCAGAGCGTTGACAGATAAAACACGCGTCTATCTAATCGAAGCGTATAGCAACATCGCCCGGGTTGCATGATCATCGACGGCAGTATCGCCTCGAAGTCTGCACCGGTGCTTCACCTGGATGCGGTGCAGCAACGGGATTGATGCGGCTGTTCGGGACCAATGCCTATGCGCGTTCTGATCGTTGATGATCACCGCATCGTTGCTTCGGGGTGTCGTGCCCTGTTCGCGGACGATCCGGAGATCGACGTCGTCGAAGCCTCCGACGCGGAGAGCGGAGAACGCGTGTTCGGCGAACAACAGCCAGATATCTGCGTGCTCGACATCAACCTGCCGACGGTGTCCGGCTTCGAACTGGCGCGGCGGCTGCTCGCGCGCGATGGATCCGCACGCATCATCATGTTCAGCATGAACGACGATCCGGTATTCGCCGCGCGCGCCATCGACGTCGGCGCCAAGGGCTTTGTCTCCAAGACCGGAGATCCGCAGGACCTCGTCGAGGCCATCCGTGAAGTGGCAAAGGGCGGGGTCTATTTGCCGCCGGCGATCGCGCAAAGCATTGCATTTGCCGGCCCCTCGTTCGCCCGCAGCCCGCTTGCAAAATTGACAGCGCGCGAGATGGAGATCTTGCGTCTGCTCAGTGCAGGCAAATGCCTGTCCGAAATCGCGTGGCTGATCCATTCCTCCTACAAGACCGTCGCCAATACATCCTCGATCATGCGCCACAAGCTCGGCGTTCGGACATCCGCTGAACTGGTGCGGCTCGCCATCGAGAACGGCGTGGCCTGAGATCGCGCCGCCCGGCAATGGCAGGTTCATGACAATTCAAACGGTTTCACTCAACAAATCGCACGGCGGCGTGCAGGGCGTTTACCGCCACGCCAGCGCCGAGACCGGAACCGATATGACTTTTTCGGTCTATGTCCCGCCACATCGGGATGGCGCGAAGCTGCCAGTGGTCTGGTATCTGTCGGGGCTGACCTGCACCCACGCCAACGTCACCGAGAAAGGCGAGTTCCGTGCCGCTTGTGCTGAACTCGGATTGATCTTCGTCGCGCCGGACACCAGCCCGCGCGGCGAAAAAGTGCCCGGCGATCCCGCCGGCGCGTATGATTTCGGGCTCGGCGCCGGCTTCTATGTCGATGCAACGCAGGAACCGTTCGCGCGCAACTACCGCATGTGGAGCTATGTTACCGAAGAGCTGCCAAAGCTGGTCGCGGCACACTTTCCCGTCGACGCCGGGCGGCAATCGATCCTCGGTCATTCCATGGGAGGCCACGGCGCATTGACCGCCGCACTACGTCACCCCGATCGGTACCGCGCCGCCAGCGTCTTTGCGCCGATCGTTGCTCCCTCGCAAGTACCATGGGGGATCAAGGCGCTGGGAGGTTACCTCAGCGACAACAGGCAGGCATGGCGCAAGCACGATGCGGTTGCGTTGATCGAGGACGGCGCCAAATTCTCTGATCTGCTGGTGGACTATGGCGACGCCGATACATTTCTGGCCGAACAGCTGCGTCCGGAATTGCTGAAAGGTGCCTGCGAGAAGGCGAATATTCCTCTCACCCTGCGCCGTCAGGGCGGTTACGACCACAGCTATTTCTTTATCTCGACCTTCATGAGCGATCATCTGCGCTGGCACGCCGCGCGCCTGAAAGCCTGAATTGTTACGCAACTCATTATGGCTGGGGCTTGCCATAATTGTGCGCCAGCAACCGGTTGCGCACGAGATAGCTCGTCGCCCGCGTCCAGGATTCATCGGTGTTGCCGCGAAAATCGGCATTCATGGCCGTGATCAGCTGTCCGGTATGGGCGTCCCGCACGAAGATGGTCAGATTGAGAATAAGGGTCGAGACCTTGTTCATGACACCGGTGATGACGAGATCGGCGCCGATGCGCTGCGCATACTGGACGTCGCAACCGCCACAAGCCTGAAGATTGCTCCCCTCGGCCGCAGCCTTCACAGGCGAAATGTCGAGCAGCTGGAACTTGCCGGCTTCCGTCACCTGCCTGCGCACCAGGTCGCTGATGAGGATCAGTCGATCACGCTCGTCGGATTGAGGTCCCCTCATCTCGCCTTCGAGGCTGGTGTCCTGCAATTCGAAATCGAAGATGGCGAGCTTCGCCGGATCGGCACGCGCCGGGATCGATACCAGCAGCATCAATGCGGCAGCGGCAAAATATGCTCTCATGATCGTGATCCCTGAGGTTGACCGTCGAGCCACGACAAAATGCGGGCTTGCAAGCCAAAACAATTCAGTCAAGTTTCAAGTCAGCAGCGCGCTTGCAAGACAACTACCCCTCCATCGTCGTCAAGTCGAGGAGGAGAATCAGGAGCATCCATGATCCGATGGTTGGTCGGCGTAGTTGGACTGGGCGTCGTGGCCAGCCACGCGTTCGCGGCCGACCCGATCGACATCCGCGTCGGCTATCTCGGCCAGGTCGGCATCAAATCAAAACTGTCTCTCGTCGAACAACCTTCGGAGAACGACGGCATCGCCGGCGCACGTCTCGCAATCGAGGACAACAACACCACGGGCAAGTTCCTCAATCAGCGCTTCTTCCTGGAGGAACTTCGCCTCAAGGATGGCGAGGACGTCGCCAAGGCAGCAAGGGCCCTCGCCGATCGCAATGGTTTCATCATCACTGATCTGCCTGCCGACACGCTGTTGAAGGTGGCCGATGCGCTGCGCGACCGCAAAACCGTGCTGTTGAACGCCGGAGTGATCGATGACCGGCTGCGTGAGCAGGATTGCCGCGCCAATGTAATCCATGTTGCCCCGACCCGCTCGATGCTCGCCGATGCGCTGGCGCAGTATCTGGTGTGGAAGCAGTGGAAGCGCTGGCTGCTGGTGGTCGGCTCACATGACGCCGACAAGCTTTACGCCGAGGCGCTGCGGCGCGCGGCAACCCGCTTTGGCGCCAAAATTGTCGGGGAGCGCATCTTCGAGGATACCGGTGGCGCGCGGCGCACCGACAGCGGCGTAACGCTGATCCAGCGTCAAATGCCCGTGTTTACGCAAGCTGCGCCCGCCTATGACGTTCTCGTCGCCGCCGATGAAAGCGAGGTGTTCGCTTCCTACCTGCCCTACCGGACCTGGGACCCGCGGCCGATCGCCGGCTCCGCAGGCCTGGTGCCGACGAGCTGGGACGCGGCGCAGGACCAATGGGGCGCGATCCAGATCCAGAACCGTTTCATCAAATCGAATTCGCGGCGCATGACGGCACGGGACATGCAGGCCTGGACCGCGGCGCGCATGATCGGCGAAGCCATCTCGCGCACCAATTCCGGTGATCCCAAAGCGGTCTTTGACTTTCTCAAGGGACCGGATTTCTCGGTTGCCGCGTTCAAGGGACAACGGCTGACGCTGCGGGACTGGAACCTGCAGCTGCGCCAGCCGATCCTGCTGGTCGACGGACGCATGGTCGTCTCGGTTTCGCCGCAGGATGGTTTCTTGCATCAAACTTCCGAACTCGACACACTCGGCGTCGACCGGCCCGAGACCAAATGCAAACTGAATTGAATACGGAGGAGCGGATGTGGCGTCGGTGTCTGCTTTCCGGAATGGCGGTCTGGCTCGCAGCCACCACCCCTGCGTTGGCCTTCATCGCCTATGTATCGAATGAGAAAAGCAACACGGTATCGGTGATCGATACCGACAAATGGACCGTCATCGCGACCATCAAGGTCGGCCAGCGCCCGCGCGGGATCGAATTCACCAGGAACGGAAAATTCGTGCTGGTCGCGGTCGGCGACGACGACAAGATCGAGGTGATCGATACCGCGACCCGGCAAGTGGTGGACAGCCTGCCCTCCGGTCCCGATCCGGAACTATTCACCCAGGATGCCGCCGGCAAGACCCTCTATGTCGCCAACGAGAACGACAATACGGTGACCATCATCGATCTCGAAAATCGCGTCCGCCTCGGTGACATCCAGGTTGGTGTCGAGCCTGAAGGCATGGCCATCAGCCCGGATGGCAAGATCCTGATCAATACGTCAGAGACCACCAACATGGCGCATTTCATCGACACCGCGACGCGCCAGATCGTCGCCAATGTACTGGTCGATGCGCGACCACGCTTTGCCGAGTTCAAGCGCGACAATTCGGAGTTGTGGGTGTCGTCGGAGATCGGCGGTACCGTGTCCATCATCGATCCCGTCAAACGCACCATCACCGGCAAGATCGAGTTCAATATTCCGGGCCTCCGGCGCGAGGCGATCCAGCCGGTCGGCATCGCCATCACCAGGGACGGCAAGACCGGTTTCATTGCGCTCGGCCCTGCGAACCGCGTTGCGGTCGTCGATGCCACCACCCACGCGGTCACCAAATATCTTCTGGTCGGCCAGCGGGTCTGGCACATGGCATTCACCCCGGACGAGAAATATCTGCTGGTGACCAACGGCGTATCCAACGACGTCTCTGTGATCGACGTGTCGGCGCAAAAGGTGATCAAGACCATCCAGGTCGGCGAGCTGCCCTGGGGCATTACGTTTGCTCAGCCATGACAGCGATCAGCGCACACACCACCGGACCCGCTCCGCCGGACAGCCGCCCCCGGGACGATCCTGCAGCCGTTTCTGCATTGTCGATCGACGGTGTCAGCCATTCCTATGGGGCACGACGCGCATTGATCGACGTCAACTTTGCGGTTGCATCGGCAAGTTTCACGGCGCTGCTCGGCCTCAATGGCGCCGGCAAGAGCACCTTGTTCTCGCTGATTACCCGGCTGTTCGGCATTCAGGCCGGGCGGATCGGCATTTTCGGGCACGACATCGGTGCTGCGCCAAGCGAAGCGCTACGGCTGCTCGGCGTGGTGTTCCAGTCCCGCACACTCGACCTCGACCTCTCCGTGATACAGAATCTGCTTTATCATGCCGCCCTGCATGGCATCGCGAAGCGCGAGGCACGCCGGCGCAGCGACGAGGTCTTGACGCGCATCGGGCTTGCCGACCGCGCCGGCAGCAAGGTTCGCGACCTCTCGGGCGGCCAGATGCGGCGGCTGGAAATTGCCCGCGCCTTGCTGCATCGCCCGCGCCTGTTGCTGCTCGATGAGGCCACCGTCGGGCTCGACGTCAAGGCGCGCGCCGATATCCTCGGCCACGTCCGGCAGCTTGTGATCGAGCAAGGCATCGGCGTGTTATGGGCCACCCATCTGTTCGACGAGATTATCCCTGGAGATGATCTCGTGGTCCTGCATCAAGGCCGGGTTCTCGCGCATGGACCGGCCACGAACATCATCGCCGACGCCGGAGCCCGTGACATCAATTCCGCATTCATGCGCTTGACCGGAGCTGCGGTGGATCCCGGGAGTTCTGCGTCATGAGCTCCACGTCCGTCAACAGAGCCCCGAGTGGCTTCTCGCTCACGCAATACGCCACCTGCCTGAACGGCATCGTGTGGCGGGAGGCCCTGCGCTTCGTGCACCAGCGCGAACGCTTTGTCTCAGCGCTGGTCCGGCCGTTGGTCTGGCTGTTCATCTTCGCCGCCGGCTTCCGTCAGGTCCTCGGCATCTCCATCATCCCGCCCTACGAAACCTACATCCTCTATGAGGTCTATATCGCGCCCGGATTGATGGCGATGATCCAGCTCTTCAACGGCATGCAGTCGTCGCTCTCGATGGTCTATGACCGCGAGATGGGCAACATGCGCACCCTGCTGGTGAGCCCTTTGCCGCGCTGGTATCTGTTGTTCGGCAAGCTTGTTGCGGGAACCGCGGTCTCGCTGCTCCAGGTCTATGCCTTCCTGGTGATCGCGTGGTTCTGGGATATTGCGCCGCCGCCCATCGGCTATTTCACCGTGCTGCCGGCGCTGATCCTTTCAGGCCTGATGTTAGGGGCGCTCGGCATGCTGATCTCCTCCGGCATCAAGCAGCTGGAGAATTTTGCCGGCGTGATGAATTTTGTCATCTTCCCGATGTTCTTCGCCTCGTCGGCACTTTATCCGCTATGGCGGGTGCAGGAAGGCAGCCCCCTGCTCTACTATGTCTGCCAGTTCAATCCATTTACCCATGCCGTCGAACTGATACGCTTTGCGCTGTATGGACAGACAAACTGGATTTCGCTGGCCGTCGTCTTTTGCTGCACGACGGCTTTCATGATCGGCGCGATTTATGCCTACGATCCATCGCGCGGCCTGGTCCGCCGCGCTCCCGCCGGAGGCGAAGCATGATCCGCCGGGGGCGAGACATGAAATGGCAGATCGCGATCGGGGCGATCCTCCTCGTCGCAGCATCGACCGAATTCAGCCTTGCCGCCGATCCGCGCTATCCGGACTGGCCGTGCACCCAGGCCAAGGTCCCGGAAATCTCGCTCGCCGCGGTGTGGGCAGGTCCGTCGCTCGATGACATCAAGGACAAATGGAAGGACGACGCCAGGGTGAGCGCGCTGGTGCCGAAGCTGGCCGCAAGACGGACTTCCCTTGAAGACGCCCAGAAGCTGATCACGGAATTGCTCGCGAGTTCAGCTGCCGACAAGGCCATGACAGGAAAACTCCTGTTCGCGGGCCTGTTCGACAGCCTCAACGCGCAGCGCTCGTCGGTCCTGAACGGCCTGGAACGGATCACCCGCAAGCAGCGCGATGCCGCGGACAATATCCGGGCCGATGTGTTCGCGCTGCAGGCCCTGCACGGTGCGTCCCCGCCCGATCAGCCCAGGATCGACGAACTCGGCAATCAAATGGTCTGGCAAACCCGGATTTTTGAGGACCGGCAGCGTGTGGTCAAATTCGTCTGCGAGGTGCCCACCGCGATCGACCAGCGGTTGTTCGCGCTCGGCCGCATGATCCAGCAGGAAATTGAGTAGCGAACGCGTCAAAGGAGTTGCGCACGAGCGCGGCGCTATGGCGTTTTCCAGCGAAGTGGACCCGGTTCGCATCAAGAAAAAGCGTCAAAGCAAGGAATCTAGTGCGTGATGATTCTCCACACGTCATCCTGAGGTGTCGAGGCGCGCAAGAGCGCGCACCTCCCGAGCGAACGCAAGTGCGTTCGTCCGAGGATGACGCGATAGCGTGCGCGTGGGCCGCTTCAACCTGCACTCAGCCCGCTCACTTCATCTAACCCCTTCCTCATCCGATCTCCGCTCAGGCTGTGATTCAGCGACCGGCAGGTTGGCGCGCTCCCAACCTTCGGTTCCCTCCGGATACCAGGCTACATTGGGATAGCCGTAGGACCGGACTCGTTTCGCCGCGTTCCAGGACATCCAGCAATTTTCCTGGCAGTAGATCACGAGCAGCGCGGCGTTGTTGCCGCCGGAGGCCCGCTCGAGCCCCCGCCGCAGATAGGCCTCGGTTGCCTCCGCCAGTTTGCCGTAACCCGTATCCGGCAGCCAAACGCTGCCGGGGATGCTGAGCCGCGGCTTGTCGCGCCAGACCGTGCCGGCGGGAAGATTTGGCGGCTTTGGCGCACGCGGCAGCACGTCGATGAAAACACCCGTGCGCGCGCGCCAGATCGTTTCGGCCTCCGCGGTGGTGACGACGCGCACGCCGGCGAGCGTTGCAGGAACGGCCGAGCGGTAATCATCCGTGCGATATCCGCCCGGCTCCGGCACGTTCTGCTGCGCGAGAACTTTGGCTGCAAGCGCAACCGTCGCAACGACTACGCACGCAAGCCTGCGCATCACGGCGACTTCTTCGCCGTCTCCGCGCCAATCGGCCGGTCATTCTCGTCGAGCAAGGGAACACCGAAGTCGAGCAGTATCTTGTTGATCGCAGGCTGGTTCTCTTGGATCAGACGGTTGAGCTGCCGTTTCCAATTCTGGTCCGCCGGACGGACGCCCATCCCGATGCGGAAGGCGAGACGGGGACCCGTGGTCTCCTTGACGAGCGGCGTGACATGAAGCGGCGGGTTTGCGTTTTTGGCGTAAAAACCAGCCATCGGTCCCCACAGAATGGCGGCGTCGATCTCTCCCGACATCAGGTCTTTGATCATGGTTTGGGCCGACGAGTCGATCCGCGTATCGATCATCAATGGATAGGATTTGGCATTCGCCATCAAACCATGGGCGGTCATGTTGGTGGCGGGCGGCGTGCCGGCAACAATGCCGATATGCTTGCCTTTCAAGCGCTCGTCCGAGAGCGTCGCGACTTCGTCGAGACCGCTGCCTTGCTTGGCAACGAGCGCGTAAGCGGTCCGGTAATAGGGATTTGTGCCCTGGACCAGATCATCGCCTTGCGGAAAGCCCATGATGACGTCGCAACGATGCGCGGCGAGCGTCATCCGGACGAAACCGACCGCTTGCGGAAAGTACATATAGTCCAGTTTTTTCTGCAGCTTTTCCGCGAACAGCTCGCCGAGCTTGTTCTCGAACCCTTCACCCTTGTCGTTTGAGAACGGCAAATTGCGCGGATCGGCGCAGACCCTCAGCACTTTGGGATCGACGAGTTCGATGGACAGGTCGGTGCCGTCATTGGTCTGCGCCCGGGAAATTCCGTTACCGGCAAGCGTCGCGGTGATCGCGATCAGCGCAAGAAGCAAGCCGCGTCGTCGCGCAGGATTTGTCATTGCAGTGTCCTTTCGATCAAACTCCGGGCCGCCGGCCATAGATTGCGCAGCGGGCGATGGCGTGCAACAGGAATATCCCCGCTGGATCGCTTTGCATGCTGCGACGCAAACCAGCTTGACGGAGAACACCAAGCGATCGAAATCGCTGCTGACGAGACTGAGGCAGAAACATGGCCCACCGCGTTTCAGTTCACGGCGTTTCAGTTCCTGGCGTTTCGGTTCTTGCCCTGCTCGTGGTGTTCGCCACGTCGACCCTATCGCAGGCCCAGCAGCAAGAATTGCCTGTGAGCGAAGTCGCCCCCGGAATATTCGTGCACACTGGCAAGACCGCGCTGATGACAGCCGGGAACGACGGCGCCACCGCGAACATCGGATTCATCATTGGCGAAAGCGCCGTCGCGGTCGTCGACACCGGAGGCAGCCTTCGCGAGGGCCAGCGGCTGCTTGCGGCGATCCGCACGCGTACGGACAAGCCGGTCCGCTATGTCATCTATACCCACGGCCATCCGGATCACATCTTTGGCGGCGCGGCGTTCGAGAGCGATGGAACCGTGTTCGTCGGCCATCGGAACCTGCCGCGGGCGCTGGCCGCACGTGGACAATTCTATCTCGACGCGTTCCGTCGGATCATGGGCGCGCAGCTGATGGATGGCGTGCGCATCATACCGCCCACGCGGCTTGTCGAAGGCACGCTCAAGCTCGATCTCGGCGGGCGACTCCTGACCTTGAGGTCATGGGCGGCCGCCCACAGCGACAACGACCTCTCCGTGCTCGACGAGCAAACCAAAACCCTGTTCGCGGGCGATCTCGTGTTCCTCACCCACATCCCGGTGCTGGACGGCCGTCTTCGCGGATGGCTTGACGTCATCGACGAACTCAACGCCCTTCCCGCGGAGCGCGTGGTTCCCGGTCACGGCCCCGTGAGCGCATGGCCGGGGGCCCTCGCCGACCAACGCCGCTACCTCGAAACCCTGGCGTCGGATGTTCGCAAGCTTGTCGCCCGTGGCGCATCGATCACGGTGGCCGCCGACACCGCAGGGGCCACCGAGCGATCGCGATGGCAATTGTTCGACGACTATAACGCGCGCAATGCAACAACCGCATTCTCGGAAATTGAATGGGAATAGCCCGCCCGATGCCGTATATTGGCGCCGTTACATCCCAACGAAGGGCTGCCACCATGCCCGGACGTCGTTTCCACCTGCTCTGCATCGCCGGCCTTCTCGGCGTCGTGCTGGGCGCGCGCGTTGTGCCGGCGGCAACGCCGGAGGCCTACGATCCGTGGCCCGGACTGGTCCAGGACATCTTCAACAATCGCCCGATGAACGATGGCGCCGACGTGATCGGCATCGAAATGCCGTACCGCGCGGAAGACGCGGCGATCGTTCCGGTCACGCTGCGCACCAAGCTCCCGCCTGGCGACAGCCGCCGCGTGCTGAGGATTACGCTGGTCATCGACCAGAATCCGGCGCCGATGGCCGCGAAGTTCGAACTCGGCCCGGACGCCAATGTGACGGAAATTTCGACGCGCGTGCGGATCAACAACTATACCGAGGTTCATGCCGTGGCCGAACTGAGCGACGGCAAGCTCTATATGGCGAAAACCTACGTAAAGGCCTCTGGCGGTTGTTCCGCACCTGCCAGCAAGAACGCCGACGAAGCCCGAAGCAAACTGGGCCAGATGCGATACCGCCAGTTCGTGCGACCCGGCCAGGGTCCCGCCAGCGGCGCCCGCGAAGCGCAGATCATGATCGGTCACCCCAGCCATTCCGGCCTGCAGATGGATCAGGTGACCCAGCTTTACGTCCCGGCCTTCTTCGTCAACGAGTTGCGGCTATGGCAGGACGACAGTCTGGTGCTGGCGATGGAAGGTGGAATCTCGATTTCGGAAGACCCCAATATCCGCTTTACCTATGTCTCGAATGGCGCGAAGCGTTTCCGTGCCGAGGCCAAGGACACCGAAGGCCACGTCTTCCAGAAAGAGTGGAAGATCGAAGATTCCGGCATTTGACGCGACGCTGCAGACCAACATCGGCCGTTGCGGTGGCACGTCGAGACGCACCTAGAAACACCTCACTTCCGCTTCGGCCTGCGCGCGCCGGAGTTCATTGAGCGCGCCTGTCGCCTGCTCGGAAGTTCGGAACTGGCCACCCAGATTGCCCCGCACCTGCGACATGCTCAGGACGGTTTCCGCCGTGACATAACGCGCATAGGGCATGAGCGACGCGATGACATCGATCGAACAAGAGCATTGTTCGATCGCCTGCCGAGACTCGCCATTCGCCTTCAGACAGCCAAAGACATATTCGGCTCGCGCCGACGTCGGATAGTCGTTGACCTCTTCGGCACGCGCGATCGCCGCCATCGTCATCAGTGCTGATAACGCGAAAGCAATCCGTCGTGGCAATCCGACAAGTCTCATCGTCCTCCTCCGCGCCGAGCGTGAAAACTATGCTAGGAATGCGCCGCTGAAAAGACGATGTTCGAGGGCTGCAATTCTGTCATGGGAGGTTTCCTGATGCGATGGACACTGGCTTCGGTCGCGCTGTTGCTGGCCTGCAGTGAGCTTGCCGCGCAGGGCAAGGGAAAAGGCATCCGGCTTTGGAACCTGACCACCGAGACGATGTCGGGTTTTCAGCTATCGCCGGCCGGGAAAGACGCGTGGGGACCTAACCAGACCCTGAACGACAGGGATAAGGAGGTGGACCACGACGAACGCCTGCGCATCACGGGCGTGGAGCCGGGACGCTACGATGCCAGGGTGAGCTACCGCGATGCAAGGCAGTGCCTGGTGAGGGGCATCGACATCAAGGCGGATGCCGTGTTCTCGATTGCCGACAAGGATTTGAAGGACTGCAACAAGTAATCCCTGCGGCCGGCTCGCAAGACGGCTTTAGCCGGCGGGCGACACGCCGCCCCTGTCCGCCCGGTCGTTGGGGCGCGGATATTCGCAGCGCCACTTGACCGCGGTCCATTTCGGATGCTCGCCCACCCATTGCGCGATATAGGGCTGCGCCGCCATGACACATTGCTGCAAGGAGGCGTTCGAGGAGAACACCAGATGTCTCTCTTCGCAGGTGGCCGGCGACAGCACGGCACACACCGTCAATACCAGGTCGATCGCATTCATGCCTGAGATTCCCAGAGCCAGTGCGTTGAAATATAACACAAACAGCTACGCAGCAGGCAGGCCGAAGTTTCACCACACCGTGAAAACCCGTACCCCCGGTGGCCGGCGGCCTCAAAAGTTAACGCCGAAAATCAACCGCGCGTGGTGCCGCTCGAAGTTGACGAGATCAAGCGCCGCATTTCCGCCGGCCGGACGCCCCCAGGCCTGAATGCTCCAGGCCGCGGTCAATCGCGAACGCGGCGACAATTGAAAATAGGCGGTCGGTCCGACAAACAGCGCCTGTCCCGCCAATTCCCCTAAACCGATCCCCTCATACTGCCGCAGGTACCGCGCTTCCCCGCCGAGAAAGAAGCCCGGGCGTGTTTGCACCATCAACACGAGCGCGGCTCCGACGGTCGATTCCTGCTCGGCGGCCCCGGTGCCGATAAAGCGCGTCCATTCCGGCTGGTAGATGAGGTTGAGGGCAGCCACCGCGACGTTTGGAATCAACTCCCGGTCGAACGCCAGCGTCAATCCCGTCCCGTAGCTTCGCACCACCGCCGCCGTGGTCTCATCGATACGGTTGGCGTGGGTTTCGACCGCGAAGGTAAAGCCAAACGGGGCTGTGTCCCGATCGAGAAACCGGTAGCGCAGGTCTACCGATACGCCCTCCCAGGACAATTGACGCCGGTCCTCCAGACCTGGAACGCCACGAATGTAGTGGGATGCAAAGCTGGTTCCCAGCTCCACCCGCATATTCTTGACCGGTACGAATTCCAGTTCGAATTCCTGGCCGATCGCCCGATAGCTTCCACCACTTTTGGCGAATCGTCCGGTCGTCTGGGTCTGGAATTCGCGCTCTCCGACAGTGCCGATGTCGGTGCCGATCATAAAGCCGAACAGATGCTCGGTATCAATGCCTTCCGCGCAAACACGGCCCGGAAGCAACGCGGCGAGACACACGAATATCGCCCGGCAGATCTTGGAACGAATAGGCATCCACAAGCCACAGGAATGAAAACGACGGGAATGAAATGGCAGCGCCATTGACCGACGCGAAACCCTATCACGATGCAAGGGCCGGCGGCCACGGAATTGGAACGCGGAATCCGTGAATTCCGGTCAACAGCAGCCAGTAACGGCTCGACAGCAACACTTTTGATTTAGGAGCAGATCGGATGGCAACGCTTTGCGTGCAAGTGCCGGAAAGGGTTGGCACTGCCGACAAGCTATCGACGTAAGAAAGGTTCGAGGGCTGCCTGATTTCGCGAACGTTTCAAATCTCGGACCCGACGCAACCTCGAAACCGGACGCCTGCCGCGGCTCGAAGCAGCAGAGCGCCGCCAGAGCCGGGCAGAACGTTTCGATGCAGTCTACTTGCGCGATGCGCAGGCGTACATGTTGATTTCCATGCCCACCGACACTTCGACGATCTTCGGAGTCTTCCAAGTCATTCGGGATCCTCCCAACTAATTTGGCGCGACGTTCGCGCCGGCGCTGAACCTAGGGCTGCCTCGAACGCCGCGCAAGTCCGGAACATCGGCGACACAACACCAGAGTGCCGCACCCGACGATCGATATTTCTCTCTTGGACAAAGTTACTTCCCTCCTAGGCAAACGCGAGCGCCGGATCCCTTGCCATATGTTCGCAAACGCGTACGGCCGTAAGCGACAATGCTCAACGGAACTTTGAATCAGCATCCAACGAATTCGGTTTACGTGCCCATACGACATGTGGAAGGCTGGCGTTTCTCAGAGATGTCGGGGTGTCCGGATGCCAACGGCGAATGGCGATCTTGATTCTTTTGGTGACCGCGGGCCTCTGTTGCGATGGCTGATCTTCACCGGGCTCTGGGTTTTTGCAGGCGTACTGCTGTGGCGCTACGGCCTGATTCGGCAGATGGTCGCAGCCGATCGCACCTATCTCTCACCGATCATTGCACTGCTCTACATCGCCACGTCCCTGCACTGCCTGTGGCGCACGATCGTGATCGCGCGCGAGGGCGATGCCGCGCGCCGCACCGGCGCATTGATCGCCTCCGGATCGGGTCGCCTCGACTTCGATGGCGGCGCTGTCGTCGTCGAAGGCGCCGGCCGGCTCCCTTCCGGTCTCGTTGCGGCACACATTCACGATCTTGCCGTCAAGGCGCGCCTGCAAGGATCCCGAAGGCTTGATCAGACGTTATTGCTGCGCGGGCTGGCGAGCCGGCTGCGTGGCTCCAATCAGTTTGGTGCCTTCGCCAGCGACACGCTGATGAAACTGGGCCTGCTTGGCACGATCATCGGTTTCATCATGATGCTGGCTCCCATTGCGGGACTCGATCCCGGCGATCGCAGCACGATCAGGTCTTCGATGAATCTGATGAGCGACGGGATGGCGGTCGCCATGTACACGACGCTTGCCGGTCTGGTCGGCTCGATCCTGGTCAGGATCCAGTATTACATGCTCGACGACGCGACCGCGAAGCTGTTTGCTTTCGCGGTCGGCCTGACGGAAGTCCGCGTGGTTTCGATTCTCGAGAATCGACCTGAGGCGGCGGAATGATCGACGAATTTGATCTCATGCCGCAGGAGGAACCGTTTGATCCGTTCGCGGTCATGCTGTTCAAGGCGCTACAGGTCCTCGCCTTCCTGTTCTTCATCGCCCTGCTTGCCATCGCGCCGGAAGCAAAGGATGGCAAGGTCGACAGCAAGGCGGAATTCCTCGTGACGATGGCCTGGCCGGACCAGCATCCCGATGATTTCGACATGTTCGTCCAGGATCCGCTTGGCAACATGGTCTGGTATCGAAGGCGCGAGGCCGGCTTCATGCTGCTCGACCGCGACGATCGCGGCGGCGCCAACGATTTCATCATGGTCAACGGGCGCAAGGTGCTTTCGCCGATCCGCCAGGAGACCGTCAGCATTCGCGGCATCGTCGCGGGCGAATACACGGTCAACGTCTACCATTTCATCGCGATGGGGC